>NZ_KI271741.1:68613-102150 GCF_000469445.2 Oscillibacter sp. KLE 1745
CCGCCCCCGCCGTGGTAACGGCGGGGCAGGCGCCGGAGGAACCCTATGATTTGCCCACGGAGGTGATCGGGCTGAAGGACTGGATCGGTGAAAGCCGCTGGAACCATGACCCGGTGGGCCTTTTGGCAGAACTGCCGGAGCGGGAGCTCTCCCTCTACGGCGTGACAAAGTGGCTTGACAGCTCAGCCCTGCTGCGCTGGGGTGACAGTCTGGCGGAGTTTTCCTGGTCCTTCGGCGGCCCGTTGATTGTGGAGCCGCAGCTTTGGTGCTGGGATGTGGACTCCGACGGGCAGGAGGAGGTCGTTGTCATCAATCATGTGGGCAGCGGCACCGGGACTTCTATTGAGGAGCTTCACGTGGTCAAAAAAGACGGGGACGGCACCCTGACGGACTACTGCTTTCCGGAGTCACTGTGGCAGGAGGACCTCTCCGGCCTGCTGTCGGTGGTGTCGGACGGGGACCGGACCTACACCGTCTTGGGCGCGGATCTGGTGGACCTCACAGACGAGATCCAGACACAGTTTCCGGACCTCAATCCGGCCATGATCGAGGACGCCTCTACCGGAAGATGGGCCAATTTTTCCGTGCAATCCGGTACGGATGGGGACGGCAGCGATCTTTTCTTTACGGGTTCTGCGATGTTGGAGGGGAGGGAAATCCCCTATGACTGGTATGCGGCGGAGATTACCGCTGCCATCTCCTATGAAAACGGCATCTTCACGCTGTCGGACTTTCATCTGAACAGCTTATCCTGATTACGCAAGGAGCGATATTTATGGAAAAGGGCTTTACCATCACCTATGAATACGGGGACAACCTGTATGTGAACCCCACCAACCGGTGCAACTTCAATTGCGCGTTCTGCCTGCGGCACAACCAGGGTTCCGGCGGCAGCATCTACACCCATAACCTGTGGCTAAAGCGGGAGCCCACGAAGGAGGAGATCCTTTCCTCCATCGAGAGCCACGACCTCTCCCAATACAAGCAGCTGGTGTTCGTGGGCTTCGGTGAGCCTACCTACCGGTTCGACGACATCTGCTGGGTCATCGACCAGATGAAGGTCCACGGCACCAAGATCTTCACCCGGATGGACACCAACGGCACCGGTTCCCTCATCAACGGCCGGGACATCGCCCCGGAGTTCGCGGGCCGGTTCGATATGGTGTCTGTCTCCCTGAACACCGACACGGCGGAGAAGTACAACGCCCTGTGCCACCCCCAGCAGGAAAACGCCTACCAGGCCATGAAGGACTTCACGAGAGAGGTCCTCAAGTATGTGCCCACCGTGATGATGACCGTGGTGGACACCATCCCGAAAGAGGAGATCGAGAACTGCCGGAAGATCTGCGAGGAGGAGATCGGCGCCACCTACCGGGTGCGGGAGTACATTGCGGACTGACAAATGCAGATATGAAGAGACGCCCGCAGGGGCGTCTCTTTTTCCTGAGCTTATGTATGGAATACCACGGACTTCACGATGATGCTGACGCCGCCCAGGAGGAAGAGGACGATGGCGCCCTTTTGGAGCTTTTCCTCTTCCAGCCGGGGCCCCAGCCACGCCGCCAGGCCCATGGCCAGCACCGCCGCGGGAACAGACGCCAGGGCGAACAGCAGCACCGGGCCGGTGAACAGGTCGGTGACTAGATAAGTCACTACCCGCACCGCATTCTCCCCAAAGAAGAGAAAGCACATGCTCCCCTTGAACTCGCTGTAATCTCTGGCTGTTCGCTGGAGGTAGGCCACGATGAACATGTTGATGCCGAAGAGGCCCGCGCACACGCCGGAGAACGCGGACACCGCCAGCCGCAGCCAGGGCCGGTCCTTCCGGTCCGGCTTCACCGGCCGCAGGGAGCGGGTGGCCATCTCCAGCCCTAAAAGCACCACGACGACGCCCAGCACGGTTTTGATGACCCAGGGCATGGAAAAGCGCAGCAGCAGCGTGCCGGGGATCACGCCGCAGAAGTTGGCCACCAGCAACGGCAGGATCTTCCGCCACTGGAAGCTGTGCCGGTTTTTCCAGGTGATCCAGGCGTTCACCGGGCAGTCCAGCAGCAGCGTACCCGGGGTGATGACCACATTGTCCAGGCCCATGGACAAAATCGGCGCAGAGATCAGGGGGTTGCCGAAGCCGATCAGCCCTTTGACCAGATAGGCCAGCAGCTGCGCGGCAAAGATAAACAGTGCGGTTGAAAGCGTCATTGTATGTTCCCTCCCAGATTTTCACCCCTCATTATATACCACATTTTCAGCGGAAAGGAAACGGCATTCTGCCTCCGGCGGAAAAAATGGACTCCCTGTTCTAGGTTTGTGTCGGTAGAGGCATCCCCGGCAAATCAATAAACGATTTGCCGGGGAATTCCAATAAGTGCAGTATTTAAATATAAAGATACCATATCGTCATGATTGCAAAATCCGCAAACATATGGATAACCCATGAATGATAGATATTTTCATTTTTGCTATCTACATAGTCAAAAAGCAGCCCGCCAATCGCCAATCCTATTAAAGCCAAAAGCAACATCAACGGCGGAAATGACATTCCAATCATTGCAATATGATAAACTGCAAACATGCCTGAACTGAATATATATGCTATTTTTCGGGCTGTGTATTTGGATAATCTGATAAATGCAACGAAACGAAAGAAAAATTCCTCCAGAAAGGAATTACAAAAGGAAATATAGAGAGCCACCCCAATAAAGCTGCCGCTGTTGACTTTTTGATCCGCTGAAAGCGACTGAACCAACGACGCATAGTCGAAAAAGTTTTTTGTCAAAGTATACGCACCCAGAATCACCGCATAAATAAAAGAGCCCAGCACAAATAATTTCATCATGCCCCTCTTGTCGATTTTAAAGAATTCATCCAGTAATTTTGTATGGGTTATTTTTGCATATACCAATGGCAATAATAAAAATACCGCGACTTTAAGCGCGGATTTGACAATATATGCCGGTTCAATGATTGTTTCAATGAGTGCCATAAAAACACAACATATTATAACAAGAACAATAATACCCGACGCTTTTTCTTTATTCATAGCCATCAGTATTATCTGCCTCCCAAATATAAATCTGCTGCCTTTATATTGCCTATGTCTCATTTTTACCATTATAGAATAGAAAAAAGTTTTGCGCAAGGCAGCAGGTGAATTTGCCGGGGTTGTCTAGAGCCGGGCGCAAAAGTCAACATATTTTTGCAAAAAAGATAAAAAAGTTTCAGACACAGGCCGCGAAGGCGGTGGAGAAGACCGCGTCAGCAGATAGGAAGCCCAGGATTTCGCGGGGATAGGCGTTCAGCCAGTCTTCGACCTTCTGGATTTCCTGGACGCTGACTTTGCTGAAGTCTGTCCCCTTCGGGAACCAGCGGCGGATCAGGCCGTTCGTGTTTTCGTTGGTCCCGCGTTCCCAGGAAGAATAGGGGTGGCAGTAATAGACCTTCGTCCGCGGCCCCTTTCGGCGACAGCTTCGTTCCATGCCGTCGACGTCGGCAAACTCGGAACCATTGTCGACGGTTATCGACTTGAAGGTGGCACGGAAGGCCGGCGATCCCATCTTCCGTTCCAGGCGGTCCAGGGCGCGAACTACGCTGGCGGCGGTGTGATCCTGGACCTTGATGATCAGTTCCTTCCTGGACAGTCGTTCAGACAGGACCAGAAGGGCCGGCTTCGTCTTCTTCTTTCCCAGGACGGAGTCCATTTCCCAATGACCGACGGTCGTCCTGGCGTTCACTTCCTCCGGCCGGTGTTCAATGCTGGTTCCGGCGGACGCCCTGGCGCCCTTCTTGTGGGTGCGGGTGTAGCCGCGCTTGTTCTTACCGTGACGGGGAAGGTCGCGCATTTCAAGGGTCAGGAAGACGCCCTTCCGGATATAGGAATACAGTGTCGACTTACAGATCGATGTCTTGAACTTCATTCCCTTGACGCGGATTTCTCCAAGGACCGCCGCCGGCGAATAGCCGTCTTCCACGATCCGCCGTTCAATGTAGGCCGCCAGTTCGTGGTCGTTGCCGATCTTTAACTGTGGGCCTTTGTTCGTGCCGTTGTACTTCTTGACTGATTCGGCGACGTCACAGCTATAACGGACTTCCTCCGTAAGGTCGGAATTGGTGTGGATATACTGGCCGCGCTTCAGTTCATAATATACCGTTCGAAGGCTGACGCCCAGGGCGTCGGCGACGGCCTGTTTCGTCATACCCTGGCGAAGATACTTTTCGATATTCAGGCGATCCGCTCTGGTCAGTTGCTTGAATCTGCGACGTTTCATGGTGTTTCCTCCGTTCGGTATAAAATAAAAGGCCCCGTCCTTTCGGACAGGGCCTTCGCGTTCACGCGCTCTGCTTTGCGATCTGTGCTTCGATCGCTTCCTTGATAAAGGCGTTCACGCTCATTCCGGCCGCCGCCGCGGCCTGGGCGATGATCTCCCTGTTTCCCTTCGGGACCGTTATTTCAATTCTGTCATACGCCTTCAGGTTATAGCGTTTGTTTGCGGCTGTCTGCGCCTTTGACATTGTGAATCACCTTCCTTCTGGTGCTTATTATATACTACCGGTAGTATATTGTCAAGCAGAAAAAAACGGCCCTCCGGTTCTGGTCCGGAAGGCCGTTCATTCTTCGTCTTCGGTCAGGTTTTCAAAGGCCACGCCGAAGACCGCCGCGAAGGCGCGGACTTCGTAGTCTGTAACCAGGCGGTCGCCGGATTCGATCTTGCTGACGACGTCCTGTTCCATGATTACGCCCTGGGTCTGCATTTTTGCCGCAAGGGCGGCCTGTGACCATCGTCGCGCCGTCCGAAGGCACCGGACGCGGTTTCCACAGATATTCTTCCGGCCGTTGTAGTCGAACTTCTTCACGCCTGATCCTCCCGTTATGGTAATATCCCATATTCTAATTGACTTTAGCATAAGATTCCGATATTCTTATGGTAATATCCCATAACTTCGGGGTAAATATCAAAGGGAGGTTCTGGCATGGGTGCGAAGAACTGGGTCCTGGAGGGCGACTATAAACACAAAGCGGTCATCATGCAAGGCGGGAAGGCGGTTTTGAACGTCGGCCTGATGAAAAATCTGAAACTGGACAGTTCCACGATCGACCAGATCGAAGTCGTGGACGAAGATTCCCAGAAAAGCATGGGTTCCGCCGTGGCGCGCGGCGCCGCCGGCGCTCTGCTTCTGGGTCCCCTGGGCGTCGTGGCGGCCGCGACCGCGAAGACGAAGGGGGTTCATGTGGTGGCGATTCAGTTCAAGGACGGGAAGCGGTCCCTTCTGGAACTGGACGACACACGGTTCAAGGCGATCAAACTCGCGATGTTCTGAAGAAAGAAAAAACGCCCAGGGGTTCGTCCCCTGGGCGTCTTTCTATTTGAAATACTTCATGTAGCCACGCTTCTTCAGTTCCTGTTCGAAGCGGCGCTGAAGGCGCGCGTTCTGGGTGCGCTTCGTGGCGTTGACGGCCCGTTCCAGGGTGTAGTGACCAGGAATCAGGGAATGGACGAACATTCCCCCTTGCGGGTCCTTCGGCTGGTAGACGAACGACTTCCCGTCCCAATGTCCAGGGACGAAGTGGCCGCGGAAGCCATATTCCAGGGGCTTCGCATAGTCCAGGTTGTTGAAGACGTCGATCTTGTAGGCCGTCCCGATCCGGATCGCCTTCGAACTGCTGTTGAAGTTCCGGCGATAGTCGCCGGTGTTGATGATGTTTTCTTCGGTGCAAATCTTCCTGGCCTGGTCACGGGCGAAGCGGCCTTCGCCGACGACCAGTTTGTCCATGATCTCCGGTATATCGGCCTGAAGGGCGACCAGGGCCTTCCCGAAGTTCGCCAGTCCGTCCAGCTTCATTCCCATCGTCAGACCTTCTTCGTATAGGACAGGCTGATCCAGCCGGCGCCGGACTTCAGGCGGCCCCAGTTGCCCTTCTGCTCGACGATGGTATAGACGCCGCGGTCCTTGATCTGGCCGGTGACGGCGTAGGTCGTGCCAGGGCCTTTTCGGATATTCAGGACGGACGCCGTGATCCGCACCAGGTAGGGGGTGAAGGTGGCACCGCCGGGCGTCTGGCTGGGCTTCTTCTCCGGCTCCGCCGGTGCGGCCGCGCCCAGGCGTTCGTTCACCTGGGCCGCGATCTGGGGGTGGAGATTATAGAGATAGTCGCCAGGACAGGCCTTGTTCGCGAACCACCGGTGAACGGTCATGTTCTGCTTGTCCACCTGGCCGATCAGGGACTTGTCGCCCTTCCACAGAAGGGCCTTGATCCCATTCCGGCGGCAAATATCCACCAGAAGGTCGATCAGGGCGGCCAGGGCCTGGTCCGTCACCTTGTAGGGGTGCTTCGTGTCGGACGCGACTTCGATTGTGATCGCGCGGTGGTCGTTGGAGCGGGACGAACTGCACCAGGACCGGTCCTTTTCCTCCACGGACAGGCCGATCGAACCGTCCTTCCCGACGACGTAGTTCGCGGAACACTCGCGGCCGGTGGTGGCGAAGTAGTCACAGCCTTGCTTCGCCGTCCATTGTCCGACAATACAATGAATCGTGATGGTGTCGATCTTATGATTCCTGGGGCTGGTCCGGTTCGGGCTGATCCTGGAATACGTCACTAACGGGCTGTTGCTCATGCTCTTTTCCCTCCTTTGCGGGTACGGTGTCCGCCGGCGTGTTCAGGATCGCGACGAACTTTGTGAAGGCTTCCTTGATATACTTACAGGCGACCAGAAGGACCGCGCCGACGATGATCAGATCGGCGAACAGTTCCGCGTATTCGTCAGGAATCGTCCAGCCGACTTCCGTCGCAAAGATCGGAAGGGTGGTGATCGCGATACACAGAAGGGTCAGTCCGACGATGAACGTCAGCGCCTTCAGGCCGCCGGTCGCCAGCTTTTCGCGGCTGAAGGGTTCACAGTTGATCTTGATGTTGTACCACAGGGAGAACACGACGTTCGCCAGGTAGGCACACAGGAAGATCGCCATAGCATAGCCGATCTTGATCAGGTTTCCGATGATGATTTCAAACATGGGTTCATTCCTCCTTGTCGACCAGGTCGCCGTATTGCCGGCGAAGTTTGATTCTGTTTTCAGTCTTTGCCTTGCTGTAATAAAAGCCGGTCGCCGTGGCGGCTTCCCCGAAGATGGCCGGTATCAGGTAGGCCAGGGCGTCCGTGTTGCTGGTCCTCCACACCATGACACAGGTGAAGGCCGTCACGAAGATCGTGACGGCCCCCACGGTGCAAACGATGATTTTGGAGAACTCGCGGCGGGGTTTACTGCGCCTTTTCAAGGTCTTCGATCCGGTGGTTCGCGACCTTGATTCGCTCTTCGATAAGGGCGGCCTGTTCTTCCAGCTTGAAGGTCCGTTCGATCACGGAATTATGTTTGTCGACCTTCTCTTCCAGCTTATCCAGGCGATAGGCAATCAGGGCGGAACTTTTCCGGTTTGCCAGGTAGGCACCGGCCAACGTGCCGACCATAGAAAGAACGGCGATGATGATCCCTTCGGTCATGCCGTCACCTCCGTCCAACCGTAGACGCCAGGTTCCCAGACGTTCGACGCGACGTCGGACGTCCAGTGCTTCCCGTTATGGGACACCTTCGCGCCGGCGTTATATGCGTCATGGGCGCCGACCGGCTGGGACCATTCCGGCCATTCCTCCGTCGGGTCGCCGATCTTCGACCACAGGGACGCGGCGGCCGCGGGGGTCCAGTCGGCTTGTGAAGTGTGGTCCTGGTTGCACCGGTACAGGTCGGAACCGTAGCGGCGGATATTGCCCTTTTTGTAGGCGATCGGGTAGGCCCAGGGGGCGAACTGCTCGACGTTCTCCGTGGCGGTGACGTCGTCGATCTGGCCGCCCTCCGCCAGGACCACGAAGGCGATGGACGCCGCCGCCGCGATCTGGGTGACGGGGTTGTTCTTTTCCTGTTCCTGGGCTTCCTTCATGCTGACGGTTTCGCAGTCGTGCGAGTTGAAAGACATTTTGCTTCCCTCCTTCCATCAGGCGAAACGGATCGTCGCCTGGGTGATCTCGATTTCCTCCGTCCCCTTCAGCAGATAGAACCGGTAGCCCAGGCCGTAGCCGTTGGCGACGGTGCTGTTCGTGAAGGTGTGGACCAGGCGGTTCGCCTTCTCCGTGATGTCCTCCCAGACGGGGTTCGTGTCGAACGGGTTGTTCGTCACTTCCAGGTGGAGCGTGGAGCCGGCCGGCCGGTCGGACGGGTACAGGGAAACGAAGACCTTCGTGACCTTCGCGTCGGTGTTGAAGGCGCGGGCCGCGGCGATCCTGGTGACGGTGCGGCTGAAGGTGATGTTGCGGACGGCCGTTCCGCCGTTGCCGTCGGAAGCGGTGATCTTCAGGACGTGGGTCCCCGCGATCAGCCTGATCCAGACGGAAGACAGGTCGGCGGTGTTCTGGGCGCCGGCCGTGGCCGTGTAGGTGCGAAGGGTGATGGTTTCCGCTCCGTTGGTCAGGGTTTCCGTCACGGTCAGGGTCTGGGTGGCGGACTGGGCGTCGGTGACGGTGTATTTGTAGGTGAAGGGGTCGGTCTTCGCGCCCATGTTCTGGTCGGAACCGCTGATCACGGGCGGGGTGTTGTAGGAAATGGCCTTTCCGGAACCGGTGCAATACGCCGATTCATTCCCGACCGCGTCCACAGCCTTCACGCGCGCGTAGTAGGTTGTTCCGCTGGACGGGACCGTGTCCTGGATCGTCTTCGCGGTGGTGATCCCGATCTGGGTCCAGACGCCGGAATCCACCTTCCGTTCCCAGACGTAGGAAATGGCGTCGCCCTCCGGATCGGTCGATCCGCCGGTCGACAGGGTCAGCTTCTGTCCCGCCTGTGGGGTGCCGTAGGTAATGGAAGACGGGACTGTGGGCGGCTGGTTCCACAGAAGGATATAAGCGCCGTCTGTGTCGGTTGTATCGGATACCAGATTCGAAGATGCCAAATACAAAGCCGGCCGGACGCCGCGGTTGCCGTAGTACGCGCTGCCGTGGTCCGGACTGCCGTCCGTGTAGACATAGCGCGCGCTGCGCGCGTAGCCGGCGTACGGGGTTCGAAGCCACCACCACCAATATTGAGAAGCGGAAAGGCTGGAATTGGTGTAGGTGGACTTGCTGACGGCTTCCGCCGTGGGGTAGCACTGGCGGCGCGACGCGGAATTGAAGTAGGACCACAAGGAACCTTCGGCCACGCCGTTTTCGTTGGAAAGGCCGACGTTCGTGTTCGAAAGCAGAAAGACCTGTCGAACGATGTCTTCATAACCGCCGCCGTCGGTGACGGTGTTCTTCGCGACGCGGATCGTGGAATTAAGGATCGCGTTTCGGAAGTCGGCTTCGAAGTTCGCCAGGAAGCCGGCTTCGCTGTCGTAGGGGTTATAGCCGTTCCAACAGTTCGCGGACGTGGGCGGGGCGTCGGCTCCGTGCTGTGCGGCATACCAGGACGCGGCCGCACTGTTCAGCCACTTGTCGATGTTGGAAACGGAATAACGGTTATTGCCGTAACTCCGGCGGTCGCTGTTGCTGTTGCCGGACTCCTTCGCGTCGAAGCATTTCAGGGTGATCATCTTTTCCGTCACCAGGCCCGTTCGGCCCTGGGACGTGTCCTGTGTGCCGACGATCCACCTGATCGCCTGTCCGTTGTACTTTGTGTTCGCCGACTTGACGACGCTTCCAACGGGCAAAGCGGATAGAGATTTCGCCATAGGGTTTTCCCTCCATTTCTTTCCTGAACAGGTTGAAGAACAGGTCGTCGATCTCGCTGATCAGGTGATAACTGTTGCCGTGTTCGGCGTGGCCGGCCCAGGAATTATAAGACTGAAGGACCGTGTCGAAGTCGACACGGCCTTCGTCTACCAGGTGGCGGAACTTCGTGACCTTCCGCCTGATCCGGTTCTTGCTCTCACGGCGTACCTTCCGGACGACCTTACCGCTGTCCGTCAGGTAGGTCCGAAAGCCCAGGAAGTCGATTCCCTGGGATAACGGGAATATGGCCGTCTTCTGGTTCAGTTCCAGTCCCAGGGGGACCAGGAACCGGCGGATTTCTTCAAGGCAGAACTGCAAATAGGCCCTGTCCTCATGTATCAAATAGAAGTCGTCCATGTAGCGGCCATAATACTTGATTCCCAGACGTTCCTTGATCATGTGGTCCATGTCGGACAGGTACAGGATCGCGAACCATTGTGAAGTGTGGTTCCCGATCGGAGTCCCTGGTCCCTCCGTGGAGTCGATGATCTTGTCCAGAAGCCACAGGACGTCGCGGTCCTTGATCAGCCGGCGAAGCTGGGCCTTCAGAACGTCGTGATTGATCCGATAGAAATACTTGCGGACGTCGCACTTCAGCACCCAGCCGCCGGCGCCGTTCTTGCGGTAGTAGGCCGCCATGAACGCCTTCAATCGGTCAAGGCCGAAGTGGGTCCCTTTGCCCTTCTGACTCGCGTAGTTGTCATAGATGAATGTCTTCGAAAGAAGCGGTTCAAGGACCTGTTCACATAAACAATGCTGAACGATCTTGTCGCGGAAGCTGTTATACATGATCAGCCGTTCTTTCGGTTCATGCACGAAGAAGCAGTTGTACGGGGACAGGCGGTATTTGTGGCGCTGAAGCATGACCTGAATGAACAGAAGGTTTTCCAGGACATTCGCTTCATATTTGCACACGGAATACTTCCACCGTTTCCCTTTGCGCGCTTCTGTAAACGATTGATATAAATTGTTGAAGTCCGTTACGGACGCGAAGTCATGGGTGGGCGTTCCCTGATCCTTCATAAAGAAAAATCCTCCTTGACGCTGATAGTCCGGCCGTCGCTGTTGAAGGCCTTTCGTCGTCAATCATGTATTTACCGAAGGGACTGTCGCGGCCCTTCGGAAGGAAACGATCTCCTTTGTTGGTGATACTCTGTTTTCAGGCTTTCCGCCCTAATCAGTCCCGTTTTCCACCAAATCCGGCCGGACGCCGTTGTTGCCGTTGTACGCGTTGTTGTTGTTCAGACTGCCGTCCGTGTTGACATTGCGCGCGTTGTTCGCGTTGCCGGCGTTCGGGGTGACAGATCGTTCCCTAATGATTTATGATCAGCCTTCAGGGATCGGGCCGGCCGGCTCGACGGGGATTCCCGTCTTCCGTTCGGCGTCGTACCATCGGGCGGTCATACATTTCACGTCGACCGTCAGCTTCGTCCAGTAGTCGAAGGTCCCGCTGTCAATATAGCCGCGGTCCTTCGAAAGCTGGATCATGTGCAAAAGTTTCTTGCACTCCGTCAGCGCGGCGCGCTGAAGTTTCAGGCGGTCGGCCTTGTCCTGGTCGTCCATTATGGGGAAGATTTCGTTCGCTTCGACCAGGTAGTCATAGATCGCCAGGGCGTGGCCCTGGATTTTATTCGTCACGGAAAATCTGATCTTCTTCGGAAAACGCTTCGGGTTGTCGGTCGTCGACAGGGTGAAGCCGATCATTTTGTCCGCGACGGGCAGTATATGAAGCGGACTTTCGCCCTTGGGCTGGCTCCGCTGGTAGTTTCTTCGCGATCCCATTGATACACCTTCGATTCCGGATATTCTCGACCACAGCGGCGTCGCCGGTAAAGTCGAAGCCGTAGTCCCGAAGGACCACGGCTTCTTCCGTGCCGGCGTAGGTCATGCCGCAAAGAACCACGCTGTCGCCCTCACAGAAGCCGCACACGGGACGAAGTTCCGTGAACAGGTTCGATATAAGGCAAGAGGTTTCCGACGGCGTGGCGGCGATCCTGGTCACAGATACAGGCGGTTCCTTGTCTGGTCCAGAATCCCTTCGGGAACTCCGGTCCCGTCATAGCCCTTCCAGTAGGAAAGCTGCGCGGGGGCGAAGGTGTGGGTCACGGTGGTTCCGGTGAAGCCGGTGTTCAACTGCTCCTTGATCGCTTCGATGTCGCTGTCCTGGCGGCGCTGGACCTGTTCCGTGTTCTCTCCGGTGGTTTCGGTGACGGTGTCCGCGCCCTGGGTGTGGACCAGGGGCGCCGCGTAGGTGGTCATTTGCTCACGGGTGACATAGGAACCAGGGGCCACCTGGACGGACACGGACGCGGCTTCCTGGTTCGTCACGAAGACGGCCAGGTCGTGGATATGGACGGTGTCGGCGTCTTCCTCGAAGGACGTCGCCGGAAGGACGTTGTCGCTGTCGTTGCCGTCCAGCCAGCCATAACAGAACATGACTTCCGTGTTGTCGATGGTGTTCCCGTAGACGGCGACTTCCCTGATCCAGACAGGGGCGTCCAGGGCTTCGTTCGTCACCTGGACGGGGATTCGCATGATTGCGGGGTCGCCCTCGATCAGGTCCTTTTCGCCCAGGCTCACGGCGACGTTCTCCGGCGTCACCAGGTCCGACAGGGTGTTCGGGCTGACGGTGGCGACGCCGCTTCCGGTCGCCGCGCGGGTCAGGATCAGCGGCTTTCCGGCCGCGATCAGGGCAGTCAGGGCCGCCGCTCCGGCGTCCGTGACGATAGACTTAAATCTTGCCATGTGGTTTTCCTCCTTATGTGGCCGGCGTGTAGACGTGCCGGTTCATCGTGACCATAGCGGAACAGGCCGCCGTCTGGGCCGGTTCGTCCGTCTGGGGAATGTCCGCCTTCAGCCGAAGGACCAGGTTCGCGGGGATCATCTGGCCCAGGGTGGCGATCAGGGCGTCCCGCTGGGAATAGCCTTCCAGGCGGATTCGAATGAACAGGTCATAGGCGTTTTCGTCCAGGGTGACGGTGAAGTCGTCCGTGATGGTCTTCAGGTACTTCAGAAGGGTCCTGTATGTATAGGGAAGCTGGTCAAGGTATTTGATCAGAATCCGTTCGCGGCGCGCTTCCAGGGTGTCCCCGTCGGCCGCGTGAAGGCCCATGATGGCTTCCCAGCGTTGACACCCATATTCGGACAGGGTCGCCAGGAAGAAGTCGTCAGCGGCCGTCCTGACGTCGTCCAGGGCCGTTTCGAACTCCGGCTGTTCCGCGTTGGCGATCTGCTGGAACTCGACCAAGTCCTGAAGACAGCGCGGCCAGTAGTCTTTAAGTTTCATTCGTGATCCCTCCCATGACGGGGATCGCGTCGGACGCCAGGACGATATTCTGGGTTCCTCCGTTGATCGTCGTCCCCGTGATGTCGATCACGCCGTCCACGGACAGGACCTTCGTTTCCACCTGGGACACGCGGACGGTGATCCCCGACTGGTTCGCCCAGTCCTTCGCCAGGGCCACGAAGTAGTCCTGGATTGCCTTCGTGACGGCGGTCTTCACGGTGTCCCAGGTGTAGCCGGTGGCGAAGGTCAGCTTGAAGGACACGCTGATCGCTGTTCCGGTGACGCCGACGACGGTGACGACGTGGCCGATCGGCGCGATCCCGACTCCTTCGCCCTGGTTCTGGGTGGGGTCGACGGCGGTTTGGACGGTGTCGACCAGGGTCGAAGACGGGACGCCCCAGTCGCTGTTCACGAAGACGATCTTCACGGTCCCGCCGCCGTTCCAGACGGGGAACACCTTCACGGCGCCCACGCCCTGAAGCAGTTCGACCTTTGTCCGGTAGTCGGCGATATTGCCGCCGTATGCCTGGGATTCCAGGCTTTCCTTATATCGGGCCAGAAGGTCGGCGTCGCTCTCTTCGTCTTCGCCGTTGATCAGAATGTCGGCCAGACGCGCCGCGCCCAGGCCTTCCACATAGTCGATCGGGAAAAGGTTCCCCTGGTACTGGTTGCCGGCGGCTCCGGCCGTTTCACACAGAAGTTTGAACTGGCCGGCGGCGATCTTCTCTGTCACGACGTAGTTCAGGGCGTCGCCGGAATAGCGGGAACCGATCGGGACGTCCATCGCCCCGCCGTCCCCGTCCTCGAAGTAGCCCTTCCGGACCGCGGCCGTGGCCGGCGTTCGGAAGACGCTTCGTTCCTGACACTTCAGGGTCAGGTCGTCGCCTTCCTCTGTGTCGGGGAAGGCACGGTCCAGAAGATAGGCCAGTTCGATATACATGATCGCCAGTTCGGCGGCCGCCGGCGCGATCGCGTCGTAGACGACCGAACCTTCCCGCTTGTCGATGGAAGCGGCTACGCGGGAAAGGCACCGGTCCATGATGTTTTCGAAGGTCATGTTCTCATACAGCATTGTCGCCGACCTCTCTTTCGATAGGGATTTCGCCGAAGATGGTTTCGGCGGTGAACTTCACGGACGCCGTCCGCTTGTCGACCTGGGTGACTTCGAAGTCGGTGACGTCGGTGATCCGGCTGTCCGCCAGAAGGGCTTCGGTGATCACGCGCTTGATTTCACTTTCAAACACCTGATAGCTTTTCCCGACGACTGCGTCCAGTTCAATTCCATAGTTCCAGGAATAGATCAGGTAGGCGAACCGCTCCGTCTGAAGGATTTTATAGATCGCTTGCTTCATGGCTTCCGTTTCATCGCAGAAGCCGCCGACGCGGCCGGCGTCGAAGTCGATCTTGTAGGTCCGCGAAGGGGCTTCGGCGGCGGTCTGGACTTCCAGGTCTTCGCCGATCTTCACGGTGGTCGCGTTAGGAATCATAGGTCACACCCTCCCCAGGACAAGAAAGGCCTGTCCGCCCTGGTTCCGAAGAAGGATCACCTTGTCGCCGACGGCCAGTCCGTAATAGTATTCCGACGTTTTGTCGGTGTTGGTTTGGTAGTTGTTCTTCAGGACGTGGGAATGGGAAGCGAAGGCCGCTTCGCCGCTCCCGCCGCCCTTCTCTTCGGTGGAAGGGCCGCCCTTCATGCCGGTGTGGTAGTGCGTGGGATAGTAGCCGGCCTGAAGTTCCTTCGGAACGACGATCACTTCGCCGGATATGTCGAAGCGGTTATCCACGCGGATCGTCAGGGGCGACGTCTTCGTCACCTTCCCGAAGAACCAGGCCGTCGGCGCGCCGGCGGCGTTGGTGTTCTCCGCGACTTTTTTCATCGTGTCTAAAAGGCCCATGTCACACCACCTTTAATTTCAGGGTCATTGTTTCCTTCAACAGGTCATGCGTGGCTTCCTCAATCAGGAAGAAGGACTTCACACCCACGGCGCCGATCCCGATATACAGGACGCGGCCGGCACGGACGGACAGGTCCGTGATCGCGTTCAGGCTGAAGGACCGTGACGGCCGGTTGTAAAGTTCCAGCATTTTCGCGCCCCGCTCTTTGATCTGGGCTTCGTTCATGCTTTCGTCGACCGTTTCATAGTCCTGAAGGATTCCCCACAGGGTCATGTTCTTCGAATCCTGGTAGATGTAGACGTCACGTTTGCCGGTGGTCTTATTGTCCTTGACCAGCTTGATTTTGTTGTAGGTGTCGGAATCTATGTCCTGGTCGTAGGTGTAGCCGGTGGCAAGGCTCCCGTCGCCCACGAACAGGTCCAGCTTCGCCGTTTCGACGTCCGTGATCGCCAGGGAACCGAAGTCGTCCCACAGGACGAACATTTTCCCCGTGTTGATCAGGGTCAGGTCGATCGCCTTCAGGGCGATGTCGAAAAGCGTCTGGCCGTCCTCGATCATGGAGGGGATCGCGTAGCCGGTGTTCGCCAGGGTGCCGGTCTTCAGCTTGAAGTCTTCGGCGATCTGCTTCACGATCTGGTCGGCGCGCTTGCCGGTGAAGACATAGGTTTCCTTGTTTTTCTTCAAATACCAGGTCTGATCGTAGGCAGTGACCTGGACCTGGTCCTTTTCGCTCTGGCTGGTCTTCACGACGTAGCCATAGAAAAGGCCCGTGGAACCGTTCTTCAGGGCCAGAATCCCGCCAGGGTTCCACGCCACGGCGTCGTCGACGATTGCGGTCACGGTCAGGGAAGCGGGGGAACCGGACCTTTTTGTCGTCCACTTTGCCGCCGTGATCAGCGTCGTCACGTCATGCGCGGCGCCGGTCACGTTGTTCTGGTAAAGAATAGAGATAGCCATATCAAGGGATCGTGAACGTCTGTCCAGGGTAGATCAGGTTCGGATTTTTCCCGATCGTCCCCTTGTTGGCGTTATAGATTTTCGTGTAGTCCGCCCCGTTGCCGTACAGCGCCTTCGCGATGTTCCACAGGCAATCCCCAGACTTCACGGTGTAGGTTTTTGGTTTGCTGGCCGGCTGGCCGGCCCTGGTCGGTTCCTGGGCCTTCGCCGGCTCCGACTTCTGGGCGGGAAGGGTGATCCGCTTCGCGGAATAGTCCCGCCATTCATACAGCTTGATCGAATAGTAGAAGTCCCCCAGTTCGCCGGACCGCTCTTCGTACTCGAAGGACTCCACGCCCATTTTGACGTTCATGTCCAGGTCCGTTCCGGTGATCAGGAAGCGAAGGGGTGTCCGGCCGTCCCTGGCGGACTGGATCGCCTGGATAATGGCGGTCGGGTTCCGGACTTGGCCCGTGGTATAGGGGGCGCTGGACTTCGGGAAGAAGCTGTCCCATTCGATGGTCCGAAGCCCCTTCTTCCGAAGGATCAGGACTTCGCCCAGTTCAAGGACGGTCGTCCGTTCGTTCTTGCCAGGGGAAGACACCTTCAGGGAAGCGGGAAGGACGGGAATGTTGATTTCCCGTCCCCCCGCGATCAGGGTCATTCTGTATCGGCTCATTAGTTATACACTCCTTCCGCGGCGGCGATGAACTCACCTTCCAGCTTCCGTTCGATCGCGCTGACGACGTCGTCCAGGTCCACGCGTTCGCTGATCTGGGCGTCCATCGCGACGGTCGGGGTCAGGGTGACGAAGTTCTGGACATAGCGCATTTCGGCCACGTCGCGAAGGAACTTCAGGTCTTCGTCGGCGATATTGACGTCGCTGTCGATCTTGCCGACGGAACCGACGCTGTCCAGGTCCCCGCCGTTGATCGCGCCGGTTGCGCGGGACACGTCCCAGGAAGAAGTCAGGCTGTCCAGCTTGCCGGTGATCTGGGAAAGGTTGTTCGCGATTCCCTTCGCGCCGGTGGACCAGGCGGCCGCCGTGCTGGCCGTGTCGATCTTCTCCATACGGTCATAGCGGACGGCGTTTTCTCCATAGCTGGCTTCGATCTTCGCCTGAAGGCCGCTTCGCCAGTTGCCGACGGCGTCCGACAGGCTCGATCCGAAGACCGCGTCGATCGCGTTCGCTATGGTTTCCAGGACGCCCAGGACGGAATCCGCCAGTCCCAGGAACAGGCGTTCAATGGAACCGATCGGATCGGTGAAGACATTCGCGAAGAACTCCGCGAATGTGGCGATGTAGTTCCAAATGTCGGCGATCAGGTTGTAGCCGAAGGCATACAGGCCGCCCAGAAGGCCGCCCACGAAGCCCACGACGTCTTCAATGGTGACGCCGGCGTCCATTGCGGCGGAGATCAGAAGGGCGACCAGGGCGATCATCATAATGAGCGGCGCATTTGCAAGCGCCCAGGCCGCGGCCTGTGCAAGGACAGGCGCCACGGTAGCCCACAGGCGGGAGATCATGGCCGGAAGAAGGACGATCGCGATCGCCGTCAGAATCGCGGACACGGTGGGCCAGTTGTCGACGACCACCTGGGCGATCCAGGACACGGCGGTCGCCGCATAGCCCAGAAGGCCCATGATCACGTTCAGGACGACACAGACGCCGTCCAGGGCGCCGGTGTTCTGAAGGGTGTCCAGAAGGTTCGTCACCGCCGTCAGAAGGCGCATGACGCCGCCGACCAGCTTCTGGCCGGCCGCTTCGTACAGTTGGCCGATCTTGTTCTTGAACTGCTCGATCTTGCCGGTGGGGGTGTTGGCGTAGGACTCGGCCAGTCCCTTCCAGGACTGATTGATCACGTCGTTGATCACAGCGACCTTTTCCATGTCGGTTCCGGTTTCTATGATCTTCTGCTGGGCTTCGGATAACTCGAAGCCCTTCTTCTTCAGGCCGTCATAGGTGCCATCTAAGGCCTTGCCAAGCTGGGTTGCATATTCGACCATCTGGCTTTGGTCCACAGACGGGCCGCCCATGCCGGCGGCGTAGTTTGCAAGGGTCCCCATAGCCGCGGAAAGGGCTTTAGGGTCCTTCAGATAGGTTCCCAATTCGGCCGCACCGGCGACAAAGGTATCGCCGCCGAAGGTGGTCTTCGATTCCAGTTCGGACGCCCTGTCGCGGATCGCGTCGAAGGCTTTCTGGTCCATGCCGGCGTTCTTCATAACGACGCCCAGTTGGACTTCGGCGTTGTACTGGTTCGAAAACTCTTCCAGGGCCTTTTGAATCTGGCCCTTGACGGCGGCGACCGAAAAGACCGCCAGGGCCTTCCTGATCAGGCCTTCCGTTCGGGACCAGGCGTCAGATACTTCTTCCGCCCCCTTGCCGGCGTCCCTCTGCCTGTTGATAAAGGCGTCCAGGCGCTTTCGGGCGCGGTCGATCAAAGACGCGCTGTTTTCCAGGGTCCGGCCAGGGTTCACGGCCTGGGTGGCCTTGTCCGCGGACCTGGCGGCGCGCTCCATCTTCTGAAAGGCGGACGTGATCCGCTTCAGCTTTGCGGACATACCGTCGCGGATCGTCATAGGTGTCGAAACACCAGGCACGGTTCTTCACCGTCCTTTCTTCCCCCGCCGCGCCGCGGCCCGTTTCTGTTCCTTCTTCTCCTTCTCGACCTGAAGGTCGATGGAAGCATAAATGAAGGCCCGTTCCCGAAGGGGAAGGGCCATCAGCGCGCCAGGGAGGATTTTCAGCCGGTGAAGGGCGTAGTGTGCATAGACGGCTTCGCCGTCCGCGTCTTCCTCACGCTCTCCACCGGTGATTAGTTTTTTGCCTCTTCGCGAAGGTCGTTCACGTCGTCGGTGAAGCCGTTGACGTCCTGGATCGCGACCAGAAGGTCGACGAACTGTCCAGGCTTCAGAAGGACGTCGATCAGGGCTTCGGCGCCCATGACGCCATACTTCGCCTGAAGGTCGGCGTCCTTGAAGTTCGGGTCCACACAACAGGCGATCACCAGGCGGTTATTGTAAAGGTCCATATCGGTTTCCGTGGTCTTCTGGTGGGTCTTCTTGTCGAAGTTCACCTTCTGACAGGTCTTCCGAAGGGCCTTGTTTTCGCCCTCTGTGATCGACTTGACGGTGAAGGGGACGGGGAAGCCGCTGATCGCAACTTCCTCCGTCACCTGTGCGCGCTCTTCGCTCTGCATAAGAAATTCCTGAAGTTTACCCATGTGTATTTCCTCCTTCTGAACGGTGGGTGGTTAAATCTGGTTGAAGGCCTTCAGAATGTCGAAGTCCTCGAAGGTGAAGTCGGCGTCTTCGTCCAGGGCGTCGTCGCTGTCGCCGTCCAGCTTCGCCAGGATCACGGAATCCAGGTTGCAGTCGATCAGAAGGATCGTCTGCTTGCCGGCGGCGGACTCTTCGTCGTCGTTCTCGACGACCATGTCGAAGTAGACGTCCACGCCGGTTTCCTTCCACTGGCGGATCAGTTCGCGGAACAGGGGCGTCATGTAGTAAAGGGTCATGGAGCCGGTCCCGTTGGCGCCGGTGGTCTTATGGCCCGTCATGCGCTTCCCGATCGCCTTCACTTCGGACTTGTTCTTCTCGACGGTGGCTTCGATAGTCTTCGCGAAGAACAGTTCTTCGTTGTTGCCGTTGATCTTTGCGTAGGCGCGACCGGCCTTGCCGGAAATGGTATCAGGTGCGTTCAAAGTCTTCATTCTGGGTCACTCCTTTCGTCAGTTCACGACGACGGTCATATACAGCTTTTCCATGCTGTCGTTCGGCTGAAGGGCGCAGTCGACCGCGACGTCGCGTTTGCCGTCGCCCTGCTGAACGGTGATGTCGTCGGACTTGAAGTTACTGATTGCGTCGATAGACTGGTACTGAAGGGCCAGGGACACCAGGTCAGCCTTGAAAAGCTGGCGGCCGGTGTCGCTGTTCGTCACCAGGCCGATATAGGACTCGCCGAAGATACGGGCGACGTCGTTCGCCCAGCCGTCCATGACGCGGACGACGCGGTTCGACACCCAGTCGGAAGACATATTTTGGCCGATGGTGGTTAGGCTGTTGATGTCCGTCAGGACACGGGCCTTCCCGTAGTCGGCATAGAATACGAACTCGCCGGCCTTGATCGCGGCTTCGAACTGGGACTTCGTGTATTTGATGTCGACGTCCACGGCGTCGTCGTAGGCGGTGTTCGTCAGGGACTCGTTCACTTCCGCGCCGGCGGAAGCGCCAGTCACCCAGGCGACGGCCTTGTCGCCTGTGATGGTGGTCCCGTTGGTCAGGACGACGCCGTTCTTCACGTTGATCAGGCCCATATTGTCGCCGTCGTAGCCATACAGGACGCCGACGATCTTCTTCCCTTCGTCGTCGCGAAGGCGCTTGACGAAGGCCGCATACAGGGACTTGATGTCCTCCACGGTGCCAGGGTAGCCGATCACGTTGAAGGTTTCCACTTCGAAGGCGGTCAGGGCGGCGGTGTGCTTCGCGGCGTTGACCGTGGCGTTCGTGCCGCCGGTCAACGGGGTCGCGGTGGCGGCCGCCAGGGTGGCGACGGTGCCGAAGGTGACGAAGTCGTTCGCGACCAGGGAAGCGGTGCCGCCGGACTTCGCGACGGTCTGGCTGTCCATGACCATATCGTCAAGATAGGTCACGACGTCCGCCTTCGTGGCGTCGTCGACGTTGGTGATCACGGCGACCTTGATCGCGTTGCCGCGGGTGCCGCCATACTTCGCGGTCACGGTCATTCCGCCGACGGTGGCGCTGGCCTTCGTGCCGCCGCCGTTCACGCGGTAGATCAGAAGGGTCTTCGCGCGCTTCATGGCTTCGCGGACCAGAAGGATATTCGCGTCGGTGGGGTCGTAGCCGAAGACCTTCAGACTGGTCGCGTTGAAGTCCGCGGCGTCCAGCTTGAAGACCTGGCCTTCAGGTCCCCAGTTCAGTTCCAGGGGAAGGGCCGCGACGCCGCGTTCCCCCATTTTGGCGTTGGTCCCCATGCTCACGAAGTTGATGTAAGCACCAGGAAGGACCTTGTTCTGTACGGTGAAAGAACCTCCACCAATAGGCATAGTTACACGCTCCTTTCAAGGAAGTCGGTCACAAGGCGGACCGCTTCTTCCCGTGTGTAGGTCTGGCCGTCCTTCAGGATCGCCGCAACGGCGTCCCTGGGGACGCCCAGGGTTTTAGACTTGACCAGTTGTTCCTTTGTGAAGACCGGCGCTTCCTGGTCGACGGCGACGGTCTTTTTCTTCTGGGCCATTTGTCAGACCTCCGATTTGATCGTGTTGTTCTGATCCAGATAATACATGGACGGGATCACGTCGGGCGTGATCACGAAGTTCAGTCGGGCGTCGAAGCGGAAGGAAAAGAACCGTTCATCGCCGTCCTGGTTTGCCGCGATGTTCGTCAGCCGAAGCGACCGGAAGACGTCCGTCCCGTCCTCGGTCTTCTCGAAGACGGAAAGGGTTTCGAAGTCGTCCAGCATAGCTTCCAACCAGGTATTGAAGGACAGGTTGTCCCTGTCCGCCTGAAGATAGCAGACTTCGAACCGCGTCGTCCTGACGCGGCGGCGGTCCAGCTTCTGTTCCTGGGTGGTTTCGATCACGCGGACATAGAAGTTTCCGTCAGCTTCGGCCGGAATCCGGTTGACGAAGACGTGACGGACGGGCCACCTGGCGATCAGCTTCTTCGCGATCGCTTCCAGGAAGTCGTTCAAGGTCACGACAGATCACCGTCCTTTACTTTGATTTCCTGGTGGGTGGCATACACCGACGGGCGGCCGATCACTTCGAACGTCACTTCCTGGGTGCTGGAAGGGTCGTCGCGGCCGAACCGCTTCACGACGATCGTGTCGCCAGGAAGGACCTTCAGGTCCGGACCGGCAAAGACGACGGCGTCGTGGTCGATGTTCTGTTGTGCGTTTGTCTGCATACTGCTGTTTGTGCCTGAATACGACAGCGCGCAAATGATACCAGAATAAACCACGTCGGGGACGCTTGCGGACAGGCCGTTCGCGCCCCTTTTTGGTGCTGTCCGGTAGACGGTGGCGGTGTCTTCATAGGTGCTTTCGATCGCGGCGCGCTCCGCCGCGGGGCTTCCGAAGGCCATTCCGTCACCACCTTAACTTCCGATATTCGTTCAGGACCGTCTTCCAACCGAAGAAGTCGCCGTTGTCGTTTCCCAGGTTGAAGGTTCCGGCCGATCCGGAAGAACCGGAACCGACCGCGAAGGACGTCTGGACGTCGCCGCGCTTCACGGAAGACACGGCCCCAGGCGCCGCCGCGGTGGTTCCCAGTCCGGCGGCCTTGTAGTAGCTGACGCACATGACAGCCAGGACGTTTCCCAGTTCCAGGGGGAGTTCGTCCCAGTTGATATAGCGAAGGACCAGGGTCTGAACGGTCTGGATCACATATTCCAGAACGTCGTCCTGGTCCTCCGTGGTGATCCCCAGAAGGACCTTGACCTTCTGAAGGACCGTCTGTCCGGACATAAGCGTCCGAAGGACTTCGGCCCTTTCAAGGTCGGTCAGGCCTTCCAGGGAAGCAAGGATTTCTTTCAGCATGATAGACCACCTTTCGGCGGCCCCGTCAGTTCTGCTTCAGGGCTTCGATCAGGTCGATGATCTCCGCCTTCTTCGCGCCGTCAGGGACCGCGATTCCGGCTTCCTGGGCCATTTCCAGAAGTTCGTCCTTCGTGAACTTCGACAGGGGCTTGTCGCCGTCGCCAGGGGCGGCGACAGGCTCCGGATCGTCGAAGGGGATCAGGTCGGGGGACTTCTGGAACTGTTCCAGAACGAAGTCGCTATGGGGTTCCAGGATCGCGCCGGTTCTAATGTGCTTGAACTTCACGTTCTGTTCCTCCTTTCAAACGGGCGTCACGCCGATCAGGCGGAAGTGACGCTGGTGGAGTAGGTGAAGATCAGGTCGGGGGTCAGGGCCTTCGTGCCGTAGTCGAAGAACATGGACACGCCGTAGTCGTTGGACAGGGGGATCTTCTCCGGCTCCTTGTAGGGGTAAATGACCGCCGGCTGGGCGATCGCGCCTTCGATCATGGCGACGCCGTGACAGGTGGTGGTCTTCGTCTTGCTGGTTTCCACGGTTTCAGTCTTCACAGGAAGGTTGATGGAGGAATAGACGCGGACGCCGTGGAACATGGCGAAGTCCTCCGCCGCGGTGTCGACGTTGGCGTTGTTGGTGTTCTTGTCCAGGTAGTTTCTGGCCTTGCCGTAGGTGACGGGGTCCAGAACCAGGCGGATCAGGTTACGGGGAACGCCGCGGACGTAGTCGTTCTTCACGGTTTCCACGCTCTGGATCAGGCCTTCCAGGATTTCCTCAATCGTGGCGCTGGCGTCGGGGGTGTAGGCGGTGCCGGCGTCGAAGGCGGTCTGGAAGAAGGCGGCGTCGAACTCCGCGGCCACGGTGTCGACGTGGTTGTCGGCGCGGCGCGCCATGATGTTCGTCACGCCGAAGGTGTCCAGGTCGAACTTCGCGGCTTCCTCGACGATCTCGCGGTGGGTGTCCAGGTTGACAGGGGTCGGGGGAACGGTGATCGCGGTTCCCTTGTTCGCGGTGCGCGCGGTGCCGTAGGGCTGGGACGCACTGTTCTTGAATCGCTTGAACTCGACGGAACCGCTGGCGGGGTTGCCGGTGTAGGCCTGGGACTTCAGGCCCTGGGCCAGGGTGTCCTTCTGAATGTTCGCGATCACCAGGCCGGACAGTTCGGCCAGGTCGGCCTTCGTGGAACCGCTCTGGATCAGGCTGATAGCTTTAGTTCTTGCCATTGTGTATCATTCCTTTCGTTTTTGGTGGTGTGGTTTACAGGCAGACGGGGCCGTCTACCTTGCCGGCCGCCGGCGGCGTCTTCGGGCCAGGATCGGCCGGCGTCGCGCCGTGGACGGGCGGGGTCTTTGCGGGGTCTTCCTTGAACAGGTACGCCTTCGACTCCTTGATCGGCTTCAGAAGGCCTTCCAGGTCAGTTTTCAGGCTTCCGTCGTCGCTGACTTCGATCTTGTCCATGTCCAGAAGGCCGATGATGTCGGAAGGGTCATAGACCTTCCCGTTCAAGGCCATCTGAAGGGCGGACCGCTTGCCGATCTTCGCAAGTTCGGCGGCGTGGGTCGTCTGAAGGGTGTCGAACTTCTCCTTCGCGACCTTGACGTCGTCCGCAATCTTTGCCGGATCGCCGGAACCGCCGACAGCCTTCAGGGCTTCCGCGGCCGCCTTCAGGGCGTTTTCCGCGCTGGCCTTCCCGCTGTTGGCGCCGTTGTACTTTTCGGCCGGAACGAAGGTCCCGTCGTTCCCGATCACCAGGTCGACGTCCTTTCCGTCCTTGCCCTTGCCCTTCAGCGCCGCTTCGACCTGTTTCGCCAGGTCTTCGCCCAGAAGATTTCTGATTCCTTCAATGATCATAGGTGTTCCTTTCTCCGCTGTTTATATGGCGGCTTCCACGCCCTTTGCGGTCCCGCCTGGTCGCCGGGCGGGTGCGGCTTGTATTATGAAAAAGGCGCCGCCCGAAGGCGACGCCTGTTCCACCTGGAAAAGGGTATAAGAAAACGCCGGCCGGTCGGCCGACGTTTACTTCTTCTTCAGTTGTGACGGAAGGAAGTCCTTGAACAGGGCGTCTTCGATCGTGTCCCCGTTTTCGTCGAAGAACTCGACGGTGTAGGCTTCCCCGTTTCCCTGGATATAGACGACGGTCCCTTCTGTGCCGGCTTTGACGCCGGTGTCATGGTCGTCTTCCAGAAGGACGACGGTGTCATATAATTCAAACATAGGCTGTCACTTCTTCCTTTCCGGCGTTGCCGTGATGAAATGCGGGGTCTTCCCGCCGGTGTCTATCTGCCAGACGGTGTTCAGGCGAAGGAACCGGTCCTTCCGGCCGTACAGGATCACGGGGACGGTGTACCGTTCGCCGAACTGCGTGGGTACGGTCTTCGTCACAGGGGACTTCTGGACCTCCGTCAGAAGTTTCTTCCGGAAGGTTTCCCAGTTTTCCACATTGTAGCCCAGGACCTGGTTGATCACATGGGCCTTTTCCTTCCCGCGGGGGTGTTCATGGTTCAGAAGGTAGCCCTGAAGTTTGTCCTGGGGTGCCGACGCAGACGCCGCTTCGGGAAGGGTGCCGCGGCTGGCGGTGCTGTTGTAAAGGCGGACCTTCGCCTTCATCTGGCGCCATTTCTCCGGATTCGTGTATTTCACGTTCTGGAAGGCGTCCAGGGTGGGCGGGGCTTCGCCGTCCGGAAGGACGCCCAGGAAGGCGTCGAATTGCTCCTGGTCTGCCTTGATATTATACGCCTTCTTCCGTTCGACTTCAACCGAACCTTGACCGTTTGCGGCCGTCTGCCGGCTGTACCACTCCTGATAGGTGGTCCGCTTCGGCATAGGCTCCCCGCTGTTCAGCCAGTCCAGGGCCTCTTCGGGGTCATATTCGACCGTCGTACAGCGACAGTTCGGGTGAATGGGTGGGTAGTTGACGCCAGGTTCCGCGTCGTCGACCTTGAAACGGCGGCCGTCCAGGGCGCCGCAAGTGTCACAGGTGCGTTCGTTGACCGCGGCCATATATTCATATTCCGCGACGCCGGCTTCCTTGTAGGCCCTTCTGTCGGCTTCTGCGTGGATATGGGCGGTTTCGGTGCGGATCAGGCGTTCGGCGTTTTTGTAGGACTGGCCCATTCGGGAGGAAAGGGCGGACGCCATGACGCCCACGCTTTTCCCCTGGATCAGGCCCTGGGTGATGATCTCCCTGGTGTTGAAGACCAGGGCCTGTTTCGACTGCCACAGGCGATCGGAGAACATGGCGCCGGACCAGGGGTAGGACACGGCGTCTTCGACGGCGGAAGCGTCGATCTTCGCGATCTCATTGTAGAAGCCGGCGCGGCTTTGGAGGTCGTAGGACTTCTTGTAGTAGCCTTCGACGAAGCCTTCGCCCAGTTCTTCCTTCATCTGCTCGACGCCGCGTTTCCACAGGTCGTTCAGGATCAGGTCGATTTGACCTTGAAGGGCTTCCAGGCGGGAAATGGAACTGTTCGCCGACAGGGCGTCCAGTTGCGCCTTCAGGACCGCCTTCACGCTGGGGTCGGTGGTGGCTTCGATGGTGGCGACATAGTCGCCCAGGGTGGCCTTCCACTCCTGGAACTCCTTCCTGGACAGAAGGCGGACCGCCTGGTCGTAGGTCAGGCCGTACTTGCTGGCGTACTTCGAATAGAAGCTGTCGATCTGTCTTCGGATCGACTTCGCCGCGGCTTCGTATTCCCTGAACATTTTCCCCGACAGGTTCGCGCCGCGAAGATAGGCTTCGTTCTCGCGCGTCAGGGCGCGTTCGGCCCAGTAGTCACGGTTATTCGTTGCCATCGGCTCCACCGCCATTCACGGGGTCGCCCTGGCCGTTCTGGCCCTTGCCGGCGCCCAGGGCGTCGCCGAACAGGCCTTCGCCGTATTCCTCCATAGCGGCCTTCTTCTCCGCGTCGATCCGCTCCATTTCTTCGTCGGCGTCCGTCACCCAGGGGTGGTTCTGAAGGATCGTCCGCTTCGACAGAAGGCTTTCGCTGGCGACGGCGTTCTGGATCACGTCGGTTTCGTTGACGGGAAGGTCCATGTTGAAGACGATGTCGAAAGTTTCCTTAGAAAAGTCGCCCTTGCCGGCGATCTGAAGGTAAACGTCGATGAACAGTTTCAGGCGCTGGAAGGTGTCCTTCAGTTCGGTCGCCAGGGAATCGCAGTCGGACGACAGGTCCATATAGCGGAAATTGATCGCCGTTCCGGACGCGTTCCCCAGGTCAGGGTCCTTCGTGTCGACGGCCGCGGCGAAGTCGTAGACGTCGCGTCGCTGTTTATCCAGGAAGGCCATGACGGCGTCGATATTAAGATCGGCCTGAAGTTTGTCCACACCGCCGTCGGTGGTGACTTTGACCGCCATGTGTTCCTTCAGGTCCTTGATGAACTCGCCCAAGTCCTGGCCGCCGTAGTTCTTCAGGATATAGATGAACTTCGCCACGTCGCGGAGAACGTCGGCGGTCACGGACGTCTGCCAGTTGATGTCGTCGATCAGGTCCTTGATGAAGTAGCAAAGGGGAAGTTCCTCTTCGTTGTACTTCAGCCAGACGATCGGGACGGTGTCCCAGTTGTAGGCCTTGTTGCCGACGGTGAAATGGGGTTCGGTGTAGTCGTTGGTTTCGTCGCCGTGTTCGGTGTCGACGATAAAGTCGCCGGCGATGGTGCCGGCGAAGGCGTCGGTTTTGAAATACTTGACGCCGCCGGTCCACCACAGTTCGGCGTGGGTGATCGTGTGCTTTCTGGTGCCGATGTAGATCACCTGGTCATAGAAGCGAATAAAGGCGTCCAGCTTCGTTCGCTCCGCGTCGCGCCAGATCGGGACCAGTTCCGCGGACGGGATTCGCATGAAGGCCAGTTTCCCGTCGTCGAAGTAGGGCTGAAGCCATGCAATACCGGATTTCACGGCGCCCTTCCCCAGGGATTTGATCTTCCGGCGGAAGGTCTGGTCGAAGACGTCGTTCAGGGCGTCGCCGTAGGAACTGTTCTTCGTGTCCACGGTGAAGGGCTTTCCCAGAAGGTAGTTCGCCTTCTGGTCGACCAGCTTCTTCAGAATCGGGTGTTCGATCCTGGTATTCGACCGGTTCGCGACGTCGTTCGTCTTCCGCTGGACGTCGGTCCGGTTTCTGTAATAGGCTTCGGCCTGGATCATGTTCGCGTACTGCTCGGACGCCTTGAACTCCCTGATCTCTTCGGTCACGATCTGGGCCAGGGTCATTGTCGCGTGGTCCGGATCGGAAATAATCATGTTGATCCGGTCCATGACGGAATATTCGGCCATGTGGTGTCACTCCCTTATTTCAAAACTTCAATAGCGGAACCGCGGCGGAGTCGTTCGACGGAATAGCGAAGGGCCGCCATAGCGTCGTCCATGAACTCCACGGGTTCGTCGATGTAAAGGCCCGTGGTCGGGTCCTTTTTCCACTTCCATTGTTGAACTTCCTTCAGGACGTTCACACAGGAAGGGTGAATGTGGATTTTCCGGCCCTTCAGCCAGTCGATTTGTGCCTTCACGCTTCCAGGCTCTTTCTTCACGGGGTAGGCGCGGAAGCCGGCCTTCTGCCAGGTCTTGATCCGGTCCGGCTCCGCAGAATCACAGAACATTTCCACACGCCGGTCGACCTTCGCCTGATTTGCAAGGCCGATGATCTCTTCGGTGTCCTTCTCGAAGACGTAGATTTCGGAACAGATATAGACTTCTCCGTCCTTCCAGCCGACGCCCAGGATCGCGTTCGCGTGGTTATAGCCGAAGTCCTGGCCGTAGTAGAAGGCGTCGAAGGCGTCCCTGTTGACCTTGAAGTCGTGGACTTCGAAGTTCGTCAGGATCAGGCCGCCCAGTTCGCCCCATTCGCCAAGGCCATAGACGCGATACCCTTCAGGGTCTTCTTCCTTGCGGCGCTCCATGCGGCGATAATAGGCGGGGTCTATGAACCGGTTTGTCTTATAGGTGGAATGATGGGCCAGGACGTCCGGATCGGCCTTGTCGAAGTATCTGGCCTTGATCCAATGCGTCGCGCTGACGGGGTTGAAGGTCATTGTGATCTGGTAATACAGGTTCGGATTCATGCCGTCCAGCTTGCCGCGAAGACGGTCGTCCAGAATGTCGACGTCTTCGGAAAGAAGTTCCGTCGCTTCCTCGCACCATATCCAGACCAGTTTTCCGTTTTTGAAGGTGATGGACTTCACCTTCTCCCGCTGGCGCTGGTCCTTCACGCCGCGGAATATAATCCGGTTCCCCGTGATCTTACATTCCAGGGCCAGGGGGTTCAGGTTGACCTTCCAGAAGCGTTCGGCGTAGGGGCCGAACATTCGGTAGATCGCGGCCTGAAGTTCCGCGAAGGTGGAATCGCGGTTCGTTTCCTCGATTTTCCGGACGACCAGAAGGTTCGCGCCGGTATAGGCGGGGTCGGATAGCTTCGCTATGTAGTCCTGGGCGATGTTCACGGACTTCCCAGAACCGGCCGATCCCTTCAAAATGCGGTAGCGGCCGCGCCATTCGTTGACGGGGCGGAAGACGGGGTTGAACTGGGCGGTCGCCTTGAACTCAACCTTCGCCGCCGTAGTCATAGTTGATCACCACCGTCACAGGGGCGTTCGCTTCAGGATTGTCCTTGAACATTCCCAGGTGGCGGCCGCACAGTTCCAGGGCCTTCAGCTTGTCGGCCATCTTCACTTCGCGCTCGACGCTCGTTCCTAACTCTGTCGGGGTCTGCTTCACCTTGACGCCGGCGATCACGGCCAGGTCGTCTTCGGTTGCGGTGTCCAGGACCTTCGCTGTGTCAAGGTCGATCACGTCCTTCGGATTCAGGAAGGCGATCCGGCCCAGTTCGCGAAGGACGCGGTCGGCGTTGATCCCCGTCCGCTTCGACCTTTCGGCCATCGCCTGGTCAATGCGCGCGCGAATTTCAGGTTTCTTCAGCAATTCAAATCCAATACTTCCCGCGGAATCCGGAGAATATCCGGCGCGGATCGCGGCCTGGGTCGCGTTCAGGTCGATCAGATATTCTTCACAGAAGACTTCATTCTTCTTCGTGATCTTCGCCATGATTCACACCGTCCTTTCTTCGTGATCCTCTGAAAGCGGGTACAAAAAAGACGCCCCCGAAAGGACGTCTTTCTGTACCCTATTCAAAAGGAGGGGGAACACGCTGTTCCCGACTATAATTCTACCACATGGATTTGCAGATTGAAAGTCCCATGTGTATTCACCTGTATTCATCTTTCAGCGGAAGGAATCGGATTTATACATGGTGGAGAATAGGGAGTCCAGGGCCGTTTTCCTCTGGCGGTAGATCGTGGCCTTCGCCATGTGGAGGAAGCCGGCCGCTTCTTTGTAGGACCGGAAGGGGTAATACAGGGCCAGAAGGACACACTTCGACTGGCTGTCCATGTCCAGGATCGCGGACAGGACGTCTTCGATCTGCTGGGCCTGACGTTCCAGGGCGCCGATCCGGCGGTCGGCGGTGTTCCGGCGCTTCTCCGTCCGCGTGACCATGTTCACCATTCGGGCGTCTGGGTCTGGGGAGGACTGGACGCGGACGCCGGCGTCGGAAAGCTGGCTGGAAGGGAAGGCGGATTCCAGGATTTCCTTCAGGTCTTCGGCCAGGGCGGCCCGCTCCGCCGCAATCTGGGATTCTATGACGCGCGCTTCCTGGTCGTGGTTGCGAAGGACGTCCATGACGCGGAAGCGTACCCAGGCCTTCCGCTTCTCTTCCTTTTCATTCTGATCCATGCGTTTCACCGCCTTTCTTCTGGGGGTGTCAGAATGGAAGTTCTCCGTCGTCGTCTTCGACCTCCGTGAACTGCTGGTCCGCGGCGGCGGCCATCTGGTCGGCGGCGTAGGAACCGGCGCCCTGGTCCTTGCCGTCGGCGAACTCCACGGAGTCGGCGACCACTTCGACCGTCTTCCGGTCGTTGCCTTCCTTGTCCTTCCACTTCCGGACCTGGATCGAACCGGTCAGGGCGACGCGCTTCCCCTTGCGGAAATACTTGTTCACGAACTCCGCCGTCCCGCGCCATGCCACGCAGTCCACAAAATCCACGGTGTCACGCTGGAAGCGGCGGTCGACGGCCAGGGCGAAGGACACGACGGGCGTCCCCTTCTCCGTGCGCCTTAATTCCGGTTCACGGGCCATTCGGCCGATCAGTTGAACTTGATTCATGGTGTCGCCGCCTTTCAGAACCGCTTCCCGTGCTTATAGGGGCGGCCGGCGTTGTAGGCCATCTTCTCCGCAATCACGGCGTCCAGGTCGATTCCCAGGTGGCCGCACAGGTCCGCGATCCGGATCACGGCGTCGGCCAGTTCCACGGCCACACCTTCGGGTTTTACACAACATTTCGTCGGCGCGGTGGCGACATACCCTCCGCCGCTGTAATAAATCATAGGAACGGGGTCCCCAGGTCTGATTCGGTTTCCGGCGCGTTCCTCTTCCAGGGCTTCGGAAAGTTCGCTATGGATCAGCGCGATCGCCGTCCCGAAGGGAAGGGGTGGGTCCCAGAAGCCGTGCTTGACGGCGTTGTCGTGTGCCTTCTGAACGATGTCTTTGATCTCCATGTCTGTTCTGTTTCCTTTCTGCACGATAGCAAGTCGGACTTCGTCCGCTTGCCCGTGATATCATTTGATTTCAGCTTCTTTCAGTCGTTCACTATGTAGAACCGGACATTCTGGCGGCCGAACTGAAGGGCGTCGTCGTGGCTCTCGAAGTAGACGTCGATCTTCTGGCCCTGGATCGCTCCGCCGCGGTCCTGGACGACCATTTCGCCCAGGCCTTCCACGAACAGGACGGTCCCTGGCGGGTAGATCGACCAGTCGGCGGCGATCGTCACGCCCTGGACAGCTTCGGCGCCGCTGGCGGTGTAGACGATCCCGTCCGGCCGGTTCAGCGCCCATTCTTCACAGCAGATTTCGCATGAACAGTACGCAGTCGCCACGGCTTCAATCCACTCCGGTTCCGGCTCTGGGTCAGGCTCCGGAACTGTTTCCATTTCGGGAAGGGTTCCAGAAGGCCCCTGGAAGGCCGCTGGCGGCGTTTCCTGGGCTGGTGGTCCGTTTACACTTCCGGCGTCTCCGGAACACGCACCGGCGAAGGACGTCAGCACCAGGGCCGTTCCCGCAACGATGGACAGGACGCCGGTCAGAAAACGCTTCATCATGTGGGTTCACCTTCTTTCTGTTCTTCCTCTTCAGGTTCGGGAATCGGCCGAAAGCAATCGCACCGGACGACGCGGTCGTCGTCGGCGTGGATCGGATTCGGCCGCCCCTGGTCGAAGGCTTCCACACACGCCACGCAGTAGTCGCCCAGGCGGCCGCGCGCGGGGTCGTCGATGAACTGGATATTGTCGCACTTCCGACAGTTGAAGTCATAGCGCCACTTCGGCAAGTTCTTACGCCTTCTTCCGATCATGGCTTTGCTTCCTTTCTATGGGTTGTCCGCACTCTGGACACTTGCGCGGGATTCCAGCTTCGGTCCGTGCAAGGTCGGCACAGCAGAAGGGGCAGACGAAGACGTCGCCGCCTTCAAATATGGAATACTGGATTGCCGGCGGGACGCCCTGGCGCTTCTTCTGGGCCATTCCAGGATCAGGGCTTCCAGTCCGGACACGGCTTTTGTCCGAAGTAGGGCGGATAGTTCGGAAGGATCAGTTTGTCGTGGGCGACACAGCCGATCAGCGTCCCGCCTATGCGGACCAGGTTCCCGCACGTCGCACACGCCTTTTCTTCCTTCTCGACCTTCCGGCGGACCTCTTCAAGGAACGTCATGGCCTTCGCCTCCTTCGTGGTATTTCTGATCGTGGCTCTTCATGGCGTCAGAATAGGGACAGGTTCTTCCCGAAGGCGATTTTTCCGTTCTGACAGGCGGTGTCGCCTTCCTTTCGGTATTCAGGCCAACCGTCACACAGGATCGAACCGTCCGTCATTTCACCGTGCTTTCGGTCGCAGTCGTGGCAATATTCCGGCCGCGTCCAGGTCTTCGGCTCGAAGTGTGGACAGGCCGGCACTTCCGCATAGACACGGGTCTTCGTTCCTGTCCGTGGGCGTTTGCAGATCGTGCCGGCGGTTTCATCGAAGCCCAGGTAATGGGTCCTGTACTGCCGACCGTTTGTCCCTGGGACGGGTTCCCAGGGGCCGACGACCACCTTGTCATAGTCGCCGAAGAACTCACAGTCGCCGCACCTGTTCACGCCCGTCACCGCCTTTTTTGATTTCCCAGATCACCTTCTGGCCGTCTGGGTATTTCTCCGGCCGCTCCCGCGGTCGGCTGGGAACGGACCAACCGGCCGCCTTTGCTTCCGTCATTCCGACCTTCCGAAAGCCGGCGGCCCGAAGGCTGGCGCCGGATTCCTCCGGAAGGGTGTATGTAATGATCCGGCTATATCCCATAGCGCGCGCCGCGCGCCATGCCGCACCATAAAGGGCGCTGTTTGCGTTCCGGTTATCGTCCAGCACACAGACGCGGGTCACTTCGACGGTCCGCCCGTCGTCCTGGCGCCGTGCTATCGGGCGCCCCACGATAGCGACGCCGACCAGGTTTCCGTCCCGCTCGATCCCGACGCTGAACTTGTGGCCCTGGGGTGCTACGTTGTGCCGGTGATGGGCGGTCACGAAGGCGCGGGCCGTTCGAAGCGTCACGGGGACAAGGTTGAAGTCCGTCATTCCTGTTTCCAGCCTTCCAGGGCCGCTTCGGCCGCTTCCTTCGTCAGGAAGACCGTCTTCCCGATGTCGTGTTCGGTGAACTGCTCGGACGACCAGGCCGTCGTCCCCAGGCGTCCACGAAGGACGCTGAAGGACGTCAGGCCGTCCGCTCCCGCTCCGACGAACATGACGGTAGCCGACACGACGCGGCGGCGCCGGATCAGCCAGACGGTCCCGTTCGGCTTCACAGGGAGGATCACACCGCCGGCGTCGCGGAAGTCGGCCAGAAGGTCCAGGACCAGGGCGTCCATGACGCCCTTCCCGATCTCGTAGGTGTGCCGGTGTTCGTTGGCGTGGAACGCGATCCGATCCTTCAGCCGCTGGGCCAGGTCCGCGTCCTTGCCGAAAATGCCTTCACTCATGGTCATTATCTCCTTCCACTTCGTCGCCCCAGGCGTCCCAGCCAGGGGCGGTCTTCCTGGCGAAAAGTTCGATCATAGCGCCCCCCCC
>NZ_KI271741.1:102250-126829 GCF_000469445.2 Oscillibacter sp. KLE 1745
CCCCCCCCGCAAGCTGGACGATCCTGTCGCGGGTTTCCGCCGGCTTCTCGCTGTGCCGGCCGATCGGTGCGTCGATCACGCTATGGACGTGTGCGTCTGCGCGCTTCGGCTTCCCCCTGGTCGCCAGAAGGCACACTTCAGGGTTTGAGCGCGTCCAGTTGCCCAGGCCCCAGAACCAGGAAGGGGTTTTCCGGTTTCGCTTTACCCAGACAAAGGCGGCGGTCTTATATCGGAAGCCCCAGCGCCGGATCGTTTCCAGGGCGACGTCCAGGTTCGGGAACGTGGCCCACAGGAACAGAAGGCAGTCGTCCGCGGCGATGTTCTGGACGGGAAGGGAATAGATGTCTTCCGGCTTCATGGTGTGGTAATGCCTTGTCACGTTCCGCGTAGCACCGCCGCCGGAGTAGGACCAGGGCGGGTCCGCGTAGATCACGGAATACTTCTTGTCGGGAAATGGGATCACGCCGTCGCCCTCCTTCCGTCATACCTGGCCGCCAGGGCCATTTCGCGGATCACGTCGGGGATCAGAAGTTTCAGGTATTCGTCGCCGCGGTCCAGGCCCAGGACTTCGTTCTGGAAGGCCATCTTCCGTCTGGCGTATGCTTCCGCTTCATCGAAGACCGCCTTCGGCACCTTCACGCCCAGGGTCCGGTCGACGGACGCCCGAAGGCGCCGCCGGCCGATCCACTCACGGGTCGTCACGGGATTATTCATGGCCTTCCACCGCTTCGCCGCCGTCGGATTCCAGAATGATTCCAGATTCCGCGAAGAAAGCCGGCCGGACGCCGCTGTAGCCGTAGTACGCGTTGTAGCGGCCCAGACTGCCGTCCGTGTAGGCAAAGCGCGCGCGGTTCGCGTTGCCGGCGATCGGGGTCGCAAGCCACCACCAGTCGTCCAGGGCCAGAAGGGCCTTGTACTTCAGGAACAGGGCTTCAGGAAGAAGGCTGATCTTCGCCTTCATGTTGCCATAGCCGAAGCCGCCGCGGTGATCAGCCAGGGACCAGTCCGCTTCCACGATGTTCGCGGAACGGATCGGGCCACCGGCGGCGTCGAAGGTCGCCAAGAAGGGGCCGTTCAGTTCGCCCTTCAGGTAGGACAGGCTGAAGTCGTTCGGGTAAGGGGTAGGGGCTTCCTCCGGACGGGTCTTCAGGGGTTCCAGGGAGAAGGGGCGCCACGCGATCGCCTTATCGGCGATCAGAAGGGTCGTTCCGTTGGTCATGTGATCCAGGACGCGGACGTCGATCGGACCAGCGTCAAAGACGGTCCCAGGGGTCAGGTCCTTCAAAGTCTTAATATTTGCCATGTCGTTTTCCTCCTTCGAATATCTCGATAGTCACTTCCACGCGGGGGTTCTTCGGGTCCACGGCGAAGTCGTCCGTGAAGCCCTCGATCTGGTTCCAGCCGTCGTTCACCAGGACGCCGGCGTGGACCAGGCTGTCCTGAATGAACTTCTTCGCGAAGGCGACGTTGTCCTTGTCGCGGCGGCGGTTCGGCTCGATCCAGCGGTAATGAATTAGCACCGGCCGGTCGAAGCGGACGCCGCGAAGCTGGGTCTTCACCATGAAGCCAATCACGTTTTCGGCCTGTTTCTTCATGGCGGCGGCCTTGTACTTGCCCTTGACGGCGCGTTCCGCGTCTATGTACTCATTCAGGCCAGGTAAAAGGCCAGGGATCGTCACTTTCCAGGTTTCCACTTGCGGCCCTCCTTCACATTCCCAGGATTTCCTTCGCCCTGTCGCGGCGCGCGGCCGCGTTGACGGTCCTTCGGGAGTCGCCGGCCAGTTTCAGTTTGATCGGACACATTTCCAGGACGCGGTCATAAATACGGGCGTAGCCCATAGACGACGGGTTCCGAAGGTCGTCCAGGGACAGGTTCGTCGTCACGATCAGGGGCTTTCCTGAACGGGACCTGGCGTCGACGACGTTGTAAATCTGCTCGACGGAATAGGACGTGTCCCGCTCGACGCCCAGGTCGTCGATCACCAGGCAGTCATAACGGTTCAGCTTGTCCAGGAAGCCTTGCTTGTCCTCTCCGAAGCCCTGAAGGCGGTTCATAATGCGGGGGAAGTTCGTCACGCTGGCCTTCACACAGCGGTCGATCAGGGCGTTCGCGATACAACAGGCCAGGAAGGACTTTCCGGTCCCGACGCCGCCATAGAACAGGATTCCGATGTTGTCGGCCTTCATTTCCTCCCAGTGGTCGACGTACTTCCGGCACACGTCCGAAACGGCGGGGTTCCGGTTGTCGTCCTGGGCGAAGGTGTTGACCAGATAGGACGGGTCTGTGATCCCGTCGCGGCGAAGCCGTTCGCAGTCCTGGCGGAACTTGATCCGCTCTTCTTCCTTGCGCTGGGCTTCCTGGCGTTCTTCCTCGCACTTGCACATGACCGGCACCGTGACCACCTTCGGCGGGTCGGTGTCCAGTTCCAGGCGGTGTTCCTTCCTGGTGCGGCACCGGCCGCAATACAGAAGGCCGTCTTCGCCGCGGTAGTCGCCGGCGCGCTCATGGCCGCGTCTGGCGTTCTGGGCGCTGGTTTCCAGGGCGTCGGTGAAGTCATTCATGGTCGTCACCGCCCAGGAAGTCGTCCCCGTCGCCGTAGTCCTTCGCCGCCGGCGGAACGGTGGCCGGCTTCACGCCGTCGGACTCGTTCCAGCGTTCGCCGCGAAGGAAGGTCGCGGGGTAGGGAATGAAGCGACCTTCGTCCTTCGTCCATTGTTCGGACCGCTTCCAGCGTTCCACGCCGGCCACGATCCGGTCGACCAGGGCGTCGTCAGGACTGATCTTCTTCCAGACGGCCACGGCGTCCTTCTTCCCGACGCGTCGGGGATAGGAAGCCCAGAACCGGTCAAAACCGTCCGCCGCCCCGCGCCCCGAATGGGCGCGCTTCTCGTTTTCGTTATCGTTTCCGTTTCCGTTCTCGTTTACGTTTACGGGGACATTTGCAAGCATTTGATTTCCGTTCGCCTGTTTGCATTTGCTATCAAACGAAGACGGTTCAGGGTATTTGCTGGACTTCGCCCTGGTCTGTTGGCATTTGCCCCAGTTCAGAAGTTTCAGGTACTTCTTCCCGTCTTCGGGGGCCGTGTAGGTTCCCACCATGTCTTCCCGAACCAGTTCGTTCAGCCAGGACCGGATTTTCTGTTCGGAAGGGGGCTTCTGGGGGAAGCACAGGGAAGCCAGAATACGGGGGTCGCCATAGTACAGGCCGAAGTCGTCGGCCTTCACGACCAGGCGCCAGAAGAACCGTTCGGCTTCGGCACTGATCGCGGTCAAAGACTCGCTGATGATGATCGTTTCCTTAATGATACGGCTGGGCATTGTCTACACCACCTTTCACGCGTTGCGCTGGCACTTGCGGCACAGTTCGCGGCCGTACTTCCGAAGGGAATAGTCGCGCTCGGCGTCGCTGATCGGGCCACCGCACACAGGACAGACGGCACCGCCGGCGGGGATCGTGGTTGTCTGGCCGCCCTGGGGCGCTCTCTGGGACGTCTGGGGCGCTTGCGTTGTCTGGGGCTGTGTCTGTGTCTGTCGGCCGCTCTGCGCGTTCTGGCGGCTTCCCTGGCCGCTCTGGTTGGCCTTCTTCTGGACACCGCCTTCGCACAGGAAACGGACGTTTCCGAAGCGGTCGACGATCGTCAGGTCCACGATCTCGCGGCGGTCGTTGTAGCCGATCTTCGTGACGGAGAACTTGACGTTCGGATAGGTTCGATACACGTCGCGGCCCTGGACCTTTTCGACCTTCCATTCACCGTCGTTCAGTTCGACATAGGTGAAAGGGGCGGAATACAGTTCGCGGCCGATCCCGACGTTGAAGCCGGCGCGTTTGAAGGCGTCGGACGCCTGTCCCTTTTCTTTCTCCGTGTTGCTCTCGACGCCGACGTCCTGTTTCTTCACCCAAGCCGCCTTTTCGTCGTCCCAGATTTCGATCGTACAGAACAGGTTCCCGTTGATCAGTTCGTGGGTTCTCTGCCAGTTACCAGGCCCGAAGACCTGGTCCAGGATTCGCATATCGACACGGGCGTCCTTGTAGAGAAGAAGGACCGCGCCGACCGTGCCGTTCTTCGCCTTGCTGACGGACTGGACGCGACAGTCGATGTCTTCAGCCGTCAGAAGGGGAATGTTGAAGTCCTTCACGCTGATTCCTCCTTACTTGATCTGAAGGTTCTGATTCTCGACCAGGACAGCGCCGGCGACGGACTGTCCGGCCTGAATCGCCTTCTTGATTGCCGTTTTGTCCGGCTTCGTGGTGACGGTGGTCGTCACGAAGTCAGGGGGAAGGGCGCCTTCGTCGTCGATCTGAACCTGGGTGGATTTGCGGAAGCCGATCTTCGTCCTGGCCGTTTCGACCTTGTCGCGACCGACGGACAGCATGGAGGACGCCAGAAGGTCCTTCAGGCGCTCGACGCGCTTTTCGGCGGTCTTGCGGCGCTCCGCCAGGGCGGCTTCCTCCGCCTTCACGTTGCCGACGAAGGCGGTCAGGTTCTTGATGTAAAGGGCGGTCGCTTCGGCCTTTTCGTCGAAGGCGGCGGAAAGGGCGTCAAGCTGGTCGGCGTTCAGCAGTTCGCCGGTGTCGGGGTCGACCTCCATCGCGTCCAGGGCGGCCAGGAAGTCGGCGCTGATCTCGTACAGGGTGTTCGTCATTTCGCGGCGCCCCCTTCCGTCTTCAGGCTCCCAGTCAGAAGGGCCAGGGCGTCGGCGATCACCTGGTTGACGTCTTCGGCGGTGACGGTGCCGGTGGAACGCGCGGGCATGGGGGTGGTCAGAACGGACACCGCGGCGGCGATCTTCGCTTCAGCGGCTTCGGCGCGCCCCTTCTGGGCCTGGTACTGGGTGAACCAGGTCTGGGACTGCCGGCGCTCGAAGTCGACGTCTTCGCGGACTTCCTTGTTCTCGACCAGGGTGTTCAGCAGAAACGCCTTCACGGCGTCCGTATCATAAAAATTCAATTTAGGCATTGAAAACCGTTCCTTTCCGTGATATGATTCACTTAACCTTTTTGGAATGGGCCGTTTCGGTTGTTGTGGTGACGACGAAACGGTCCTTTTCTGTTTCTTCGATCGTGATCTTCTTTTCGCCCAGAAGGACCAGGGCCTTCACGGCCTGCCCGACCTGAACGGGCGACAGGGTCGCCGTGTACTTCATCTTCTCCGTTCCCTCCTTCCTTCGGTGGTGTCGAAGGCTCCGGCGACGGCCAGAAGGCCGGCCCAGATCAGAAGGAAGCCGAACATTCGGATCGCGCCAGGGAGAAGGGGGACCAGGTCCTGTTCGACGGCTCCGACGCTTCCCAGAAGCGCCAGGAAGGCCACCAGGGAAAGAAGACCGGCCGCGTTGCGGATTCTCCGGCGCGTTCGCCGTTGCCTTGCTCTGGGGGTCATTCTGCCGGCCCTCCTTTCCTCCGGCCGCGTCGGCGAAGGCTTTCCTGGGCGCGCTTCTGGGCCAGGTCTGCGTCGTAGGACGGCCGGAAGTTCTTGTCCAGCTTGTCCCCTTCGCGGCCGCGCTTCAGTTCGGCGTAGATGGTGCGGGGGGCGACGCCGATTTCCTTCGCGATCTGTCCGGCCTTCGCGCCGGCGGCGTAAAGGGCCGCGATCGCCTTTCGGTCCGGATATTCGATCGTTTTGTAACATTCAGCCACGTTTTCACCGTCCTTTCTCTGGGAGAAAATAAAAAAAGTGTAACTGCAAAAAGCCTGTCGACTTAATGCAATTACACTATACACGGGGGCTTGTCTAGAGCCGGGAGAAAAATTCCTTGACATTTCCAGAAATTCCGATATAATAATATGGCTTGCAGTCTGCAGGCATATCCTTGCTCCCATTCCGAATGGGGGCCATTTGTCCAGAAGGAGGTGCAAATATGGCAAAGGTTTCTGCCAATTATGAGGTCGTGTATATCATCGACCCTGCACAGGGTGAGGAGAACACCGCCGCGCTGGTGGCCAAGTTCAAGACCCTGGCTGAGCAGAATGGTTCCGCTGTGGAAGTGGAAGAGTGGGGCAGCCGCAAGCTGGCTTATCCCATCAACTACAAGACCGAGGGTTATTACGTCCTGATGACCTTCACCAGCGAGCCTTCTTTCCCGAAGGAGCTGGACCGTGTTCTGCGGATCACGGACGGCATCATGCGTTCCCTGATCGTCTGCAAGGGCGAGTAAGGGGGCATTGATATGCTCAACAAGATCATCATCATGGGTCGTCTGACCCGGGACCCCGAGCTGCGCCGCACCGGAAGCGGCACCGCCGTCACGTCCTTCTCCCTGGCTGTGGACCGGGACTTTAAGTCCCAGAGCGGCGAAAAGGAGACCGATTTTATCGACGTGGTGGCCTGGCGCAGCACCGCGGAGTTTGTCAGCAAATACTTCACCAAGGGCCGCATGGCCGTGGTGGAGGGCCGGCTGCAGATCCGCGATTGGACGGACAAGGACGGCGGCAAGCGCAGAAGCGCCGAGATCGTCGCCGACAATGTCTACTTCGGGGATTCCAAACGGGACGGCGCCGGCGATTTCGGCGGCGCACCCGCTTCTTACAGCGCCCCCATGGGCGGCCGCAACGCCGCACCGATGGGCGGACAATCCGATTTCGCCGAGATCGGCGAAGAGGACGGCGAACTGCCGTTCTGACTTTTGATAAAGGAGGAACCATTTCATGGCTTTTGATCGTGAAGCGAGACCCGCTCGCCCCAACCGCGGCAAGCGCCGCAAGGTCTGCCAGTTCTGCGCGGACAAATGCGAGTATATCGATTACAAAGACGCCGCCAAGCTGCGCCGCTTTGTCTCTGAGCGTTCCAAGATCCTGCCCCGCCGGACCACCGGCACCTGCGCCATGCATCAGCGTCAGCTGACCGAGGCCATCAAGCGCGCCCGGCAGATCGCCCTGCTGCCCTACGTCACCGACTGAGGCAGACCGTGACTGAACAAAGGCTCCCCCATCCGCTGGATGGGGGAGCCTTTTTACTGCAGTCCCAGTTTTTTTACGCTATATAAACTTTCTGGTTGTTTTTCCTCTTTTGGCGTGGTACGATTAAACTCGCACCTGTGTGTAGATGGAGGAACGTTTTCATGGTATTGATGCTGCTTGAACAGATCGTACAGCTTTTTCTGTGTATCGTCCTGGGCTGGCTCCTGGTCCGCCTGCATCTGCTGAAGCCGGAGGACAGCCGGGTTCTGTCCAAAGTCTGTCTGTATCTGGTCACTCCCTGCGTCATCATCAACGCCTTCCAGCTCCAGCGTACGCCGGAGCTGCTTCAGGGTCTGGCCCTCTCCCTTGGGGCCGCCATTGGCATCCACGCTCTGTTTTTCATTGCCACGGCCTTACTGCACCGCCCCCTGCGTCTGACGCCGGTGGAACAGGCCTCCCTGATTTACACCAATTCCGGTAACCTCATCATCCCCCTGGTGACTGCGGTCCTGGGGCCGGAGTGGGTCATCTATTGCAGCATGTTTCAGTTGGTGCAGCAGTTTCCCATGTGGAGTCACTGCCGGATTATTCTGAGTGGTGACCGGAATGTCTCGCTGAAAAAAATTCTCCTGAATGTCAACATCATTTCCGTGTTTGTGGGTGTGCTGCTGTTTCTGCTGAACCTGCCCCTGCCTACGGTAATCGCCGGTACCATGAAGTCCATTGCCTCCACCATCGGCCCCCTCAGCATGTTTGTCGCCGGCATGCTCATGGGAGAGCAGAACCTGCTGGCGGTCCTGCGCATCCGCAGCATCTGGAAGGTGGCCTTCCTGCGGCTGATCGCCCTGCCGCTGGTGGTCCTGTGTATTTTCAAATACTCTGGCCTTGCGGCCCTGGTGCCGGACGGCCAGTCCATCCTGATGATCAGCCTGCTGGCAGCAAGTGCCCCTGCGGCGGCTAACGTCACTCAGATCGCTCAAGTTTACGGTCATGAAGGAGACTACGCCGGCGCCATTAATGTAATCACCACGCTTCTCTGTATCGGGACCATGCCGCTGATGGTTCTTCTGTACCAAATGTAAGCAGAACCACAGCTTTTCCGGAAAACGCACAAAGCGGGCCACCCTTTTGGGTGGCCCGCTTTCTTGCTTTAGCGGTTATTCCTCCACGTCTTTCAGACGGTCCACATAGGGGCTGGCGGTGCTGCTGACCTCCGCGGCCTCCTTCTTGAACTTCTCAACATTCAGGGTGCTCTCCCGCACGGGGGTGATGGTGCCGGCGCCGGCCACGCAGCCGCCGGGGCAGCCCATGCCCTCCAGCAGATAGCCGTTGCGCTTTCCGGCCTTGGCCATCATCAGCATCTTCTTGCACTCCCGCAGGCCGTCGCCGTACTCGATCTGTACCTCCCGGGTGGGGTCGATGTGCTTGATGGCCTCTACCACGGCCGCGGCCACGCCGCCGCCCACCGCGAAGCCGCGGCCCATGGAGGTGCCCTCGTTCAGGCCGTCCTCCGGGTCCGCCTCCAGGGTGGTGAAGTCGATGTTCTTGGCATCGAACATGCCCTGCAGCTCCTCAAAGGTCAGCACGTAGTCCACATCCGACCGGACAGATTTCCGGTTGGCCTCCAGCTTCTTGGCTGCGCAGGGCCCAATGAAGCAGATCCGGGCATCCGGATGGTCCTTCTTCACCATGCGGGCGGTGATCACCATGGGGGTGAGGGCCATGGAGATGCAGTCCTTGAACTCCGGGAACAGCTTCTTGGCCATGACGGACCAGGCGGGGCAGCAGCTGGTGCCCATGAAGGGCAGCTTCTCCGGCACCTCCGCCAGGAAATCCTTGGCCTCCTCCACGGTGCACAGGTCCGCGCCGATGGCCACCTCCACCACATCGTCAAAGCCCAGGATCCGCATGGCGGCCTTCAGCTTGGCAGGCGTGGCGGCCTTGCCGAACTGGCCCACAAAGGCGGGGGCCACGCAGGCGATGACCTTGGATCCGCGGTTCATGGCGTTGATGACCTGGAAGATCTGGCTCTTGTCCGCGATGGCGGCAAAGGGGCAGTTCACCAGGCACATGCCGCAGGAGACGCACTTGTCGTAGTTGATCTTGGCCCGGCCCAGCTCGTCGGATTCGATGGCGTCCATGCCGCAGGCTGCGGCGCAGGGGCGCTCAATCTTGCTGATGGCGTGGTAGGGGCACTGGTTGAAGCACCGGCCGCATTTGATGCACTTGTCCTGGTCAATGTGGCAATGCTTGTCCTTGTCCAGATAAATGGCATCCTTGGGGCACACATTCATGCAGGGATGGGACAGGCAGCCCTGGCAGCTGTCCGTAATCCGGATCTGCTTGGGGGGGCAGGCATTGCAGGCAAAGGAGATGATATTGACCAGGGGCTCCTCAAAATATTTGTCGTCGGCCGCGGCCGCCTCCTGGATACCGGCGCTGACGGGCGTCTGCTCGCCAGCGGGCTGCAGGCTCATGCCAAGGGCCAGCCGCACCCGCTCCTGGACAATGGCCCGCTCCAGAAACACGTCGTGGCGGTGGCGGGCCACCTCTCCGGGAACGATGGTGTAGGGGATCATGTCCACCCGCTTCAAATCCCCGCCCTCATAGGCCAGGCGGGCCACTTCGGTGAAGACATTGCGGCGGATCTCATCCACCGCGCTGTGTACGCCTCTCATTCTTTTTTCCTCCATTGTTCACCGGGCAGTCGCATTCTGAACCCGGCTACTTAGAATTGCGGAATCATTATATCGGAAACACCGGCTGTTTGCAAGAACAAGTCGGCGGAAAGTCCTGGACCGGCCGGATCTTTCCATCTTTTTCGCCCTTTTCGCGCAAGACAGCGTGCGGCGGAGGACGCCTGGTCATGGACGCCCTCCGCCGCACGCAGAGAGAAAGGAAATGAAAAATGAAAAAAGAGAGGGGGGATCAGTTATCCTTTTTGGAGGATGTCTGTATCATACCCCCAAAATCTAAAAACAACCTTTAAAAAGTTTGAACAGTTTATGAAGTTCTGTTCATTCTTTCAGATAGTTTTCAGTTTCTTTTTTTATACTGTGAAAGCTGACTGGGGCGGGCCCTGCCCGTCTCCATTCCTGAAGGAGGTTATTTGTGTGATCGAGGTCAAAAACCTTGTGAAGCGTTATGGCGACCACTATGCGGTGAACCATCTGAGCTTCACGGTGGAGGACGGCCAGATCTTCGGCTTCTTGGGGCCGAACGGCGCCGGAAAATCCACCACAATGAATATCATGACCGGCTATCTGGCGGCCACGGAGGGACAGGTCCTGGTGGAGGGCCACGATATTCTGGAGGAGCCGGAGGCCGCCCGTGCCTGCATCGGCTATCTCCCTGAGATCCCGCCGCTGTATCCTGATATGACGGTGGAGGAGTACCTGCGCTTCTGCGCGGAGCTGAAGAAGATCCCCAAGGAGCAGCGGACGGACCAGCTGACGAAGGTCCTGGCCCTGACCCATCTGGAGGATATGAGCGCCCGGCTGATCCGGAACCTGTCCAAGGGCTACCGCCAGCGGGTCGGCCTGGCCCAGGCCATCCTGGGCTTCCCCAAGATCATCATTCTGGACGAGCCCACCGTGGGCCTGGATCCCAAGCAGGTGGTGGAGATCCGGGATCTCATTCGGCATCTGGCAAAGGACCACACCGTGATCCTCAGCTCCCATATCCTCTCTGAGATCCGGGCGGTATGCGACCGGGTCCTCATCATCCGCAAGGGCCGGTTTGTGGTGTGCGACACCCCGGAGGACCTGGAGGAGAAGCTCTCCGCCGGAGGCTCCCTGGAACTGACGGCAAAGGCCGCGCCGGAGGCGGCGGAGGCCGTGCTGGACCGGGTGGCGGGCATCACCGGCCGGACCCTGCTGGGGCGGACGGAGGACACAGCCCGATTTGCCATCCACATGGAGAGGGACATCCGGGAGGCGCTGTTCTTCGCCTTTGCAGAGGCGGGGCTGCCCCTGCTGGAGCTGCGGCCCCGGACGGCCTCTCTGGAGGAGGTCTTCCTGGATCTGACGGACGATAACGATACGGTGGCCGCCCGGGCGGCGGCGCTGTTCCAGACCTCTGTGGAAACTGCGGAAAAGGAGGCGGTCGGCGATGAAAGCGATTTATAAGCGGGAGGTCAGCTCCTATTTCAACTCCATGATCGGCTGGATCTTCGTGGCGGTCCTGACGGTCTTCATCGGCATCTATTTCTTTGCCTACAACCTGTTTCAGGGATACCCCTATTTCTCCCTCTCTCTGGGCTCCTCTCTCTTCATTTTCATGGTGGTGGTCCCCATTCTCACCATGCGCTCCATGGCGGATGAGCGCCACACCAAGACAGACCAGCTGCTGCTGACGGCGCCGGTATCCGTCACCGCCGTGGTGCTGGGGAAGTACTTCGCCATGCTGACGGTGTTCGCCGTGCCGGTGGCCATTGCCTGCCTGTGCCCCCTCATCATCGCGCTGAACGGCACGGCCTTCCTGTTGGCGGACTACGGCGCCATTCTGGCCTTCTTCCTGCTGGGCGCGGTGGAGATCGCCGTGGGCATGCTGATCTCCTCTCTGACGGAGAGCCAGATCATCGCCGCAGTGGGCACCTTCGGCCTGCTGCTCCTGCTGTATCTGTGGGACGGCCTGGTGGGCTTTCTGCCCTCCACCGCCGTCGGGTCTCTGCTGGGCTTCTTCGTGGTGCTGATCCTGGTGTGCTTCCTCATCAACGCCCTGTCCAACAACTGGAAGGTCACAGCCGGCGTGCTGGTGGCCGGCGCCGCGGTGCTGATCGCCTTCTACCTGCGGGACTCCTCCGTCTTCGCCAACCTGCTGCCGGATGTGCTGGGCAAGTTCTCCCTGCTCTCCGCCTTCGACAGCTTTTCCACGGACCACGTCTTCGACGTGCCCGGGATCCTGCTGTACCTGTCCATCAGCGCGCTGCTGGTCTTTCTGACCGTCCAGGTCATCCAGAAGCGCCGGTGGAACTGAGAGGAGGCGTGTGAATATGGAACATCGTGATTGGAAAAACAGCCTGCAGGAGACCGCGGGGCGCCACGCCTCCCGCAGGGGCGCCTTCTCCGCCGGACTGACGGCCCTGGCCGTGGCGGCAGTGCTGGTGTTCAACCTGCTGGCGGCACAGCTGCCGGAGCAGTGGGCCCAGATCGACCTGACGGGCAGCGGGATCTACAACATCAGCGAGACCTCTCAGGACTACCTGGCGGGGCTGGAGGATGACGTGGTGATCCACGTGCTCACCGACAAGGACACACTGGATACCCGGATCGTCCGCTTTCTGGACATCTACGCAGATCTCAGCAACCACCTGACCCTGGAATACACCGACCCCACGGTTTATCCCTCCGCCCTGTCCCAGTACGGTGTGGGGGCGGATACCATCGTGGTCACCTGCGAGGCCACCGGCCGGCAGGAGTCCTTTGACATCAGCGACATAATCGGGTATGATATGATGTCGTATTACTATTACGGCACCTATACGGAGACGGACTTCGACGGGGAGAGCCTGCTGACCTCCGCCATCGACAGCGTGCTCACCGGCGTGACCCGGATGGTGTACGAGACCACAGGCCACAACGAGACCGCCGTCCCCATCAGCGTGAAGGAGCGGTTCACGCGGCTCCACATGTCCGTGGAGCGGGTGAACCTGCTCACCGACGGCGGCATCCCTGAGGACTGCTCCCTGCTGATCCTCAACGAGCCGGACCAGGATCTGGCGGACGATGAGCTGGATATGATCCTGAACTATCTGGCGGAGGGCGGCCAGGTGATCTACAACATGGCCGGTGAGCTGGTGGACCTGCCCAACTTCAACGCCCTGTGCGCCGCCTATGGAATGCAGGTGGCGGACGGCATGATCGCGGACACCTCCCAGGGCTATCAGAACAACCCCTATCTGTTCTTCGCGCAGGCGGACACCTCTGTGGATGCGGCCAGCAGCCTCACAAGTGATTCCATGGTCCTGTTTTATGCCTCCCGGGGCTTCACCCTGGCGGATCCCACCCGGGACACCATCACCGTCCAGCCCTTCCTGACCACCACGGAGAACGGCTATGCCGTGCTGGACGCGGACAACATGACCCAGGGGACCTATGTGGTGGGTGCCGTGGCCACGGAGGAGATCAGCGAGGACACCACCGCCCGGCTGACGGTCTACGGCGCGGACACGCTAATCAACACCGATGTGACCAACAGCTTTACCAATGTTGACAACGTGGATCTCTTCATCCACTCCGCCACTGTGGGCTTTGACGATGTATCCGCCATCTCTGTGGAGCCGGTGAGCCTGTTGACGCCCACCAATACCATCACGACCGGCGGCATCTGGGGCCTGCTGTTTATCCTGGTGATCCCCGCAGCGCTGCTGATCTACGGCTTTGTCCGCTGGATGCACCGCCGGAAACTGTGACGAAGGAGCATACAAGCATGAATCGAACACAGAAGAAGACGCTGGTTCTCCTGCTGGGGATCCTGGTGGGCCTGGGCATCCTGCTGGCGGTGGTCTCCGCCGTCAAGCGGTCCAGCGCCCAGCGGGAAGCTGAGGAGGCCGCCGCCCAGGACGCCGCCAGCGTCATCACGGAGACGGAGGCCGCCTATTCGTCCCTCACCTATGACAACGGCAGCGCCACGCTGTCCTTCCATCTGGACGAGGCGGGCAAGTGGGTCTGGTCCGACGACCCGGAGTTTCCCCTGGACAACTCCACCATCCAGTCGATCCTGACCCTTCTCACCAACCTCAAACCCCAGCAGACCATTACAGAGGGCGATACGCTGGAGGCCTATGGCCTGGACCAGCCCTTCGCCACCCTGACCGCAGCCAAGCCGGACGGCGGGACGCTAACCATCTCCCTGGGCAACACCACTACGGACGGCAACAGCTACTATATGCTGATGAACGAACAGGAGAGTCCGGTGTATATCATCTCCAACTCCCTGTACACCGAGATGTCCAAGACCATCTATGACATGTGCGACCTGCCGGAGCTGCCCCAGCTGACGGAGGAAAACCTCCAGTCCGTCACCGTTGAGGGCGCCGCCAGCACCCTGTTGCGGCCCATCGACAAGGAGACCTCCACCGACGAGGAGACCGGGGAGGAAACGGTTACCGTCACCTGGGCTGCCAGCGGCGAGGACGTCACCGGCAACGCGGACACCGCCTCTCTGCTGGCGGAGCTGGGGGCGCTGACCTTCACCAAATGCGTGGACTACAAGCCCACAGACGAGGCCGCTGCCCTGTGCGGCTTTGACGCACCCCAGGCCACGGTTACCATTCTCTACCTGAACGACACCGGTACCGAGGGGACGCTGACCCTGACCTTCGGCAGCGAGAACCTGGACCAGACCGGCTACTACGTCCGCATGGAGGGGGATTCCACCATCTACCAGATAGACACCGCTTCGGTGGACACCATTCTCTCTGTGGCGGAGAATGGCCTGACTGCGGCGGACGCCACGGGCGAATAAACTCGATCTCGTTTCCCATCCGTCTCATCTGACCAGGGGGGAGCCCCCGGGCTCCCCCCTGTGTGGCGCTGCCGGCAGAAACGGCGCGCGATCCTGCAAACGGAGGTGATTTCATGCGCGTACTGGTGGTGGAGGATGAGGTCCGCCTGGCCGCCACCCTCCAGGACCTGTTGGAGCTGAACGGCTACACGGTGGACGTCTGCCACGACGGCGAGGCGGGGCTGGACAACGCCCTGACCTCCATTTATGACGTGATCCTGCTGGACGTGATGCTGCCCAAGCTGGACGGCTTCACCGTGCTGCGCCGCCTGCGGGCGGAGGGCAGCACCACGCCGGTGCTGATGCTCACGGCCCGGTCCGAGCTGACGGACCGGGTGAACGGGCTGGACTCCGGTGCGGACTACTATCTCACCAAGCCCTTTGAGCCCAAGGAGCTGCTGGCCTGCATCCGGGCCCTGACCCGCCGCCAGCCGGAGCTGCGGCAGACTGATGCCCTGAAATACGGAGACCTGCGGCTGGAGAAGACCTCCTTCACCCTCTCCTGCGGCGAGCGCTCCGTGCGGCTCAGCCGGAAGGAGTTCGACATGATGGAGATGCTGATGCTGAACCAGAAGCTGGTCATCACCAAGGAGAAGCTGCTGCTGAAGGTCTGGGGCTATGAGTCCGACGCAGAGGACAACAATGTGGAGGTCTACATCTCCTTCCTGCGGAAGAAGCTGGACCATCTCCACTCCCAGGTGAAGATCCGCACGATCCGCATGGTGGGCTACTGCCTGGAAGCGCCTGAGGAGGCGTAGTTTTCCACAAAGTCCACATTTTTCCACTTTTCCACAGAGTTTTCGACAGGAAGGGGGCGATCCTCCCATGATCCGAAAATTGCAGATCAAATTCGTGGCCATGTGCATGATTCTGGTGACCGCGGTACTGGGCGTGGTATTCACGGCTGTGTTTTTCTCCGCCAAGCAGAACATCGAGGTCATCAGCCATCAGGTGCTCCAGCGGGTCATGGAGGACGACACTCCCAGCGGCCGGCCGGATCTGGGGCTCAACCGGGGCGGGGAAGACGTTCTGCTGCCCTATTTCACGGTGAATCTCTGGGACCGCAGCGGAATCTACGAGGCCTTTGTCACAGGCGGGACCTATTCCAATCTGCAGGACACACAGGAGCTGCAGACCATTCTTACCGACTGTCTCCAGCAGAACCGGCCGGAGGGCACTATCCACAGCTACGGCCTGCGGTATCTGCGCCGGGACTATGGACTATACGAGCGCATCGCCTTTGTGGACATGTCCATGGAGCAGGCCACATTGCAGGAGATCATGGGCTCCTATCTGCAAATCGGTCTGGCGGCGCTGCTGCTTCTTCTGGGCGTCTCCATCCTGCTGGCCCGGTGGGCCACCCGCCCGGTGGCAAAGGCCTGGCAGCAGCAGCGGCAGTTCCTTTCCGACGCCTCTCACGAGCTGAAGACGCCGCTGACCGTGATCCTCTCCAATGCGGAACTGCTGGAGGCGGCGCCGCTGGAGGACCGCCCGGCCCGGTGGGCGGACAACATCCGCTCCGAGGCCGGACAGATGAAGTCCCTGGTGGAGGAGATGCTGACCCTGGCCCGGGCGGACAATGCGGTTCCCACGGCGGTGATGGGGGAGGTCTCGCTCTCCGACCTGGCCACGGACTGCGTACTGGCCTTTGAGCCGGTGGCCTTTGAGGCGGGAAAGCCCCTGGAGAGCGACATCACCCCCGACGTGACCGTCACCGGCGACGCCGACAAACTGCGCCAGCTGATCGGCGTCCTGCTGGACAACGCCATCAAGTATGGGCAGGCGGGGGGTACCATCAGCCTGACCCTGCGGCGCACAGACCGGCAGGCCCGTCTGCTGGTATCCAACCCCGGCGATCCCATCCCACCGGACCAGCTGGGCCGCCTGTTCGAGCGATTCTACCGGGCGGACGCCTCCCGGGGGGAGCAGTCCGGCTTCGGCCTGGGGCTGCCCATCGCCGCCTCCATTGCGACGGAGCACAAGGGAACTCTGAAGGCCGAGAGCGACCAGGCCTCCACCCGGTTCCTCTTCTCCATGCCGCTGAAAAAGTGAGCCATTGAAAAGAAGGGCTTTCCTTCCCGGGAGGGCCCTTTTTTTGTGCCGCTTGAAACCGTAAGAAATCTGTAAGAAATTTCTCCGGGTGTTTGTAAGAATTCCCTGGTATGCTACAATCAGCTCAAGGAGGGATCGAGATGAACGCGTGCATTCTGGTGGTAGACGACGATCCGGAGATCGTGGGGGCCATCGCCATCACCCTGGAGCGGGAGGGCTACCGGGTCCTGCGGGCCTATGACGGCATGGAGGCTCTGGATCTGGCCCTGGATCCGGCGGTGCGGCTGATCCTCATCGACGTGATGATGCCCAAGCTGGACGGGCTGTCCGCTCTGCTGCGGATCCGGGAAAAGCGGAACCTGCCGGTGATCGTCCTCTCCGCCAAAAGTGAGGACACGGACAAGATCCTGGGCCTCTCCATGGGGGCGGACGACTATGTGACCAAGCCCTTCAACCCCCAGGAACTGGCGGCCAGAGTCCGGAGCCAGCTGCGGCGGTACACCCTGCTGGGGGACGTCCACGCGGAGGAGCGGCAGGGCCTCATCGTCAACGGGCGCCTCACCTACGACCCGGACCGCCGGGAACTGCGGGCGGATGGGGAAGCGGTGAAGCTCACCGCCACGGAGACAAAGATCGTGGACCTGCTGATGCGTAACCCCGGCCGCATCTTCCCGGCGGAGGAGATCTACCGCCGGGTGTGGGACGGGGAGGCGGCCTACGCCTGCGAAAACACGGTGATGGTCCACATCCGGCGCATTCGGGAAAAAATCGAGCTCAATCCCAAGGAGCCAGATTACATCAAGGTGGTGTGGGGCATTGGATACAAAATGGAACAGCACGGGACCTGACGAAGGTCTGGAACAACTTGTGGCCGGGGAGGTCCGGGAGGCTCTGAAGGGGGTGGAGGACGCCCCGGGCGTGGCGAAGGTCCGCGTCTCCGGAAAGACCTGCGGCAGGCTGCGGGCGGCGGCCGGACTGGCGGCCCTGGTACTGGGCGTGAGCCTGGTGCTGGGGAGCCTGGGACAGACGGCGGGCCGCCTGGCCAGCGGGGTCGACAGCGGCTCCTTCGGCAGCGGATGGTGGAGTACAGACTGGCAGGAGACCCCAGCCTTCCGGCAGGAGGTGGCCCAACGGCTGCGGGCCTTTCTGGCTATGGCCACCGGCAGCGACCTGGAGTGGTGGGATACTGCTTCCGGGGATACCTACGTCGTGTCCAGTGCTGGCATCACCTGGTACGAGTGGGGATCCACGGACACTGCCACAGAAGATATAGCAACCCCGAAAGAGGAGGCGCCAGACGCCTCCTATGCAGAGGACAAGAATCTCCTCTACCGGGTCCAGGGATCGGGGGAGGACTCCTATTACAGCAATGCTCCAGCGAATATGATCCTCTCCTCCAGCTGGGCCGTGCCGGAGGGCTACAACTTTCTGCTGACCTTTCAGAACGGTACAGTCACCATCACCAAGGATGGAGAGCCAGTGGACGTTTACGGCGATGGATTTTTTACAGAGGATTCCCTGTGGGACGTCCCCGGCTATGAGAATTTCACGGCCGGGGAGGACGCGGCGGATGTGACCGTCTACATGGCCGTCCGGGAGGAGCCGGTGCCTTATCTCCAGCCGAACAGCGGCGGGGCGTCCCGCCCCGCTAACGATCTCTACAGCCTGTATCAGCGCATCCAGGGGATGCAGAAGTTCTACCTGCTGCGGGCAGTGCTGTGTGTGCTCGGCATTGCGTATCTGGTGAGTACCCGTCTCCTGCGGGCGGAACGGCGGAAGGCGGAGAAAAAGCTGGCCGCTCTCACTCGCCGCGTGCCCGGGGAGATCTGGTGGCTGGCGGCTGCCCTGGCAGTCCTCTCCATGGTGTTCTCCACAGGATTCGGCGGCTACTCTCCCTTTGAATTCTGGTATTACGGCTGGGTGGGTCCGACCGTGACGGACGCCCTGCGGCTGGCGGCGCTGCTGCCCGCCAATGCCCCGGCGCTGCTGGCGCTGGTGTGGGCGCTGTGGCTGCGGCACATCACCCGGAAAAACACGGAAAGGGAGCAGCGGCGGAGTCTGTTGAGGGGGCTGAAAAACGCATTCTTGGCAAGAGACTTGAAGCTGCCGGTGCAGAAGCGGCTCCGGCGGCGGTCTCTGGTGCGGAACCTTGCACTATGGGCCATTATGCTTACAGCTGTTCTCTGCTGTGTCCCTGTGTATGAAATGCTTTGGAACTCTTCTCTGACTGTGATCTGCGTTTTTGTTCCCGCCTTTGCGCTGATAGGGGTCCTGGAAATCTTCTGGATCCGGCGGGACTGGACCCTGGTCCGGGATATCGGCCTGCTGGCGGACCAAGTGACGGCCATCCGGGACGGGGATCTGGAAACGCCCCTGGACCTGCCGGCGGACGCAGACCTGCATCAGACCGCGGAGCAGCTGAACGACATCCAGGCGGGCCTGCACCGGGCCCTGGCAGAGCAGACCCGCAGCGAACGGATGAAGGTAGAGCTGATCTCCAACGTGTCCCACGACCTGAAAACGCCCCTGACCTCTGTGCTCTCCTATGCGGAACTGCTGCGGCAGGAGCCCCTGGAGGGGGCCGCAGCGGACTACGCCCGGATCATCGACGAGAAGGCCCGACGGCTGGCAGTGATGGTCCAGGATGTGTTCGAGGTCAGCAAGGCCGCCTCCGGCCAGCTGCCGGTCCACTTGGAGCGGCTGGATTTTGCCAAGCTCCTGCGGCAGACCCTGGCGGACCTGGAGGGGCCTATCTCCCAAAGCGGGCTGACCTTCCGGATGGAGCTGCCGGAGATACCGGTGATGATCACGGCTGACGGCCGGCGGCTGTACCGGGTGTTCCAGAACCTCATCGACAACGCCCTGAAATATGCCCTGGCGGGAAGCCGGGTCTACCTCTCCTTAAAGACCGAGGTGGGCAGGGCGGAGGCCAGCCTGCGCAACACCTCCCGGGAGGAGCTGCCCACAGGCGTGGACCTGACGGCCCGGTTCGTCCGGGGCGACGCCAGCCGTACCGATGGCGGCAGCGGCTTGGGCCTTTCCATCGCCAGCTCCTTTACCGAGGCCTGCGGCGGAGATTTCCACGTGGAGACGCTGGCGGACTTGTTCACCGCTGTGGTGTCCTTCCCCCTGGCGGAGGAGCCCTGAGCCTTCAAAGCAAAAAGCCCCGTCCGTTCGGACGGGGCTTTTGCCGTCGGACCGGGGCCGGATGGCCTGCTCTCCGCAGGACCGCCTCTGTCACTTGCCCAGATCAATGAGATAGTCCGCCATCTGCTGGGCGAACAGGCGGCCCGCCAGGGCGGCCTCCTCCGGAGAGTTGCCGGCGGCCCCTACCTCTACCAGCAAGGAGCCGGTGGTGGCGTGCTGGTTATAGCGGGAATTCCGCAGCAGGATCGGCCGCATCAGGGTGGGATAGCTTTGCAAGATATTGTCCTGAAGGGCCACCGCCAGTTTCAGATTCTCCATCCAGTGCTCATGAGCCAGGCCGCTGCCGTCGCTGCCCATCACCAGAGTCATCTGGGCGGAGGTGCCCACCCCGTCGATCTCCGAGATCACCTTGTACTGATTGCCCTCCGCGTCGCCGATGGCGTCCCGGTGGACATCCAGGATGAAGCGGATGGAGGGGTATTCCGCCAGATAGGTCTCAATGGCCGCCAGGGCGTTGTTATAGGCGTCGTTGTACGACGAGTAGTCGTACAGTGTCCGGTCATGGAGGACGGAGATCCCGGCGGCGGTAAACACCTCCGCCATCTCGTCTCCCACCCCCACCACGTTGTAGCGGGAGTCCGTAGTGCGGTAGTTGCCGGACCAGACGATGTCCGTGCCCGGGGGTGGGGTGTAGGCCTCGCTGCCGTGGGTGTGGAGGATCAGAATTTGAGGCTCCCCATCGGCGAGCCGGGCGTCAAAGGGCTCCGACAGCTCCGTGACGGTGAGGGCGTGGTCCGTGCTATTGGAGATGTAGGACCGGCCGCAGACCGTATAGCCGCTGGGGTCCGTAGGCACCAGTGTTCTGGCCGGAACGCCGTTGTCCGTCTCTCCCGTGGTCTCCAGCGGCGTCTCCTCCACCGGCTCCGTGACAGTCTCCTCCCGGCCGTCCGCACCGGATTCCTCCGTCCGCTCGGTGGACCACAGCTCCGCCACAGCCGCCCGGGCGGACAACAGCAGGGGAGACTCTCCCAACGTCATCACCGCGGCGGGGGAGAGGTCATCGTCCGCCCACAGGTCCCCCAGCTCCCATTTCAGCGCCGCCAGCGGAGACGCCGCCCGCAGGGCCGCCCAGGCCGCAGACGCGCTGTCGCTTCCGGCGGTGACCACAACCGCCCAAAGGGTCCCGGCCGCCAGCCCGGCTGCGCCCAGCCGCCGGAGCCCTCTTCTGAACGGGCCTGGAAAAACCGGCCTCTTCATATCGCCTCACCTCTGGGACAACCTTATGCGGCGGCGGGCGGAGATATGACAGCCCGGTTTTCCACAGTGTTTGGGAAAAAGGGGAGAGGGGTTCGCCCTCTCCCGCATCTCTCTTATTTCTGCTCAGCGGCCGCCTTTTGGTCCATCAGCGCCTTGTCTACGCAGAAGAAGGTGAACTCCCCCGTGGCCAGCAGCCTGCCGCCGTCTCCGGTGATGTCCACAGCGGTGAGCACCGTGGACTTTCCACGGTGCCGGACCCAAGCAGAGGCCCGCACCGTCCCTGTGGCCTGGTTGCGCAGGAAGTGGAGCGCGCTGGTCTGTGTGACGTAATACCGCCCGTCGCTGTGGGCCGCCGCGCCGGTGGCGTTGTCCGCCAGGGTGTAGATGGCGCCGCCATGAATCAGCCCGTAGGGGTTGTAGCTCTCCGGGCGGATGTCCAGCTTGAAGACCGCCCGGTCTTTTTCCACGCGTTCCAGCTCGATATAATTATGGAGCATGAAGGCATTCTTCCTCATTCGTGTCTCCGCGCTCTCCCGGATATGTTCTAGAGATTCTTCCATCGTGTGCTTCCTTTCCGTTTTCAAACAATTTTTCTTCTATTTTAATGGGAGGGGGGAGAATCTGTCAAGAACTGCGAAAGTTCATGCTGCCTGTCCGTGTTTATCTGTATACGCATAGAAAGACCAGAGCGCCGGCTGTATAGCCGTCGCCCTGGTCCGCTTTCCACATACTGTTAAAAATGCACTGACTCCAGTGTCTCCAGTTCTGCCTGCCACAGTGCCGCGGAAGCATCGCTCGGCATCCGCCAGTCGCCGCGGGGGGAGAGTGCCGCAGAGCCTACCTTGGGGCCGTCCGGCAGACAGCTGCGCTTGAACTGCTGAGAGAAGAAGCGGCGGTAGAAGGTCTTCAGCCACTTCAGGATCACATCTGGGGTGTAAGTCTTTCCCAGGGCATACAGCGCCAGACGGTAGATCTTCCGGGGCGGGAAGCCCCAGCGGAGCATGTAGTATAGGAAGAAGTCGTGTAGCTCATAGGGCCCCACCAGATCCTCGGTCCGCTGGCTGATCTCCCCTTGGACAGCGGGCAGCAGCTCCGGGGAGACAGGGGTGTCCAGAATATCCTCCAGCACGTCATGGAGGGCCTCGTCCTTCTCCGCGTTGTCCCGGGCCAGATAGGCCACCAAATGCCGCACCAGGGTCTTGGGGATGGAGCAGTTGACGGCGTAGTTGCTCATGTGGTCGCCATTGTAGGTGCACCAGCCCAGGGCCAACTCACTGAGATCTCCCGTGCCGATCACCAGGCCGCCGGTCTGGTTTGCAATGTCCATCAGGACCTGGGTCCGCTCCCGGGCCTGGCCGTTTTCAAAGGTGACGTCATGGTTCTCCATGCTCTGTCCGATGTCGGTAAAATGTCGCCGCACCGCCTGGGAGATGTCAATGATCTTCAGCGTGGCACCCATCCGCTCCGCCAGCAGCTCCGCGTTGGACTTCGTCCGGGCAGTGGTGCCGAAGCAGGGCATGGTGACGGCCACGATGTCGCTGGCGGGCCGATTCAGCATCCCCATGGCCAGGGCCGTGATCAGCAGGGCCAGGGTGGAGTCCAGCCCGCCGGAGAGGCCCACCACCGCCGTCTTGGCGCCGGTGTGCTCCAGCCGCTTCTTCAGACCCAGGGAGGCGATCCGCAGGATCTCCTCACACCGCTCCGCCCGGCCCGCGGCATCCTCCGGCACGAAAGGAGATGGGGAGACGTACCGGGTGAGCCGGGTCTCCTCCACCGGCAACGTGAAGCCGCACCGCCAGATCTCCGGCGGCTCCTTGCCGAAGGTGAAGGTGTTGGTCCGGCGGCGGTCATGGATCAGCCGGTCCACATCGATCTCGCTGACGGTGAGTCCGGTGGCGAACCGCCGCTCCGCCAGCAGGGTACCGTTTTCCGCGATCATATTGTGGCCGGTGAACACCACATCGGTGGTGGACTCTCCCTCTCCGGCATCCGCGTACACATAACCGCACATCAGCCGGGCGGACTGGCCTGTCACCAGGGAGCGGCGGTAGTCCGCCTTGCCCACCAGCTCATTGGATGCGGAGAGGTTCAGAATCACGGTGGCGCCCTTCCGGGCCAGCTCCACGGAAGGCGGCGCCGGGGCCCACAGATCCTCGCAGATCTCCACGCCGATCACCAAGTTGGGCATGGTGTCGCAGGCAAAGGTCTGGTTCGTACAGAGACTCACATGCTGCCCGCACAGCTCAATCCCGTGCTCCACGCCGCTGCCGGATGCAAACCACCGCTGCTCATAAAACTCCCCATAATTGGGCAGATAGACCTTGGGAATCAGCCCCAAAATCTCTCCTTTTTGTATAATAGCCGCGCAGTTATACAATTTGTTGTCCCATTTATCCCACACGGGCAGGCCAAGGGCCGTCACGATCTCCAGATTTCTTGTAGCCTCCAGGATGGTCTGAAGGCCCTCCTCGGCGCCCCGGAGCAGCGTGTCCTGCAGGAACAGATCTCCGCAGGTGTAGCCGGTGAGGCACAGTTCCGGAAGAGCCAGCACCTTCACCCCCTGCTTGTCCGCCTCCCGCATCAGGGTAAAAATCTGTTCCGCGTTATAGCGGCAGTCCGCCACCCGGATTTTGGGGGTGCCTGCGGCCACGGAGATAAAACCGTCTCTCATGTTGAAAAGCCTCCTTGAAGGAAAAACCTGTATGTTGGATATTCTACACCCGACGGCCCGGATTTACAAGAAAGGGCCTTGTTTTTTTGGCGGCATTCTGATATTCTGAATGCAATCAAACCTCCCGCGCCCTCTTGCCGGATGGGAATGCCGATGGGCCTGGAGACTGCTCCGCAGGTATTGCGAGGAGCGGTCCCCGGGCTTTTCTTCTCTGCATCCGGGTGGAACAGCGGCACCATCTTTCAAAGGAGGAACGCCATTATGCCGTTTCAGCTGCGCCCCTATTTTCCGCCGGTCTTTTCCACACCCGCACTGGAAAACGCACCGGACGCCGTCTTTCGCCCGGCGCCCCGGGACGGCGTGGCGCCGGAGAATTTCCACGCCATGAGCATCTTTCCGGAATACTTCAAAATCGCAGGGCAGTGGCATCTGGCCCGGGAGAGCCGGATGGACTGCGTGGCCGTGTGGGATCGGGGCCGCATCGACGTCCGGGAATTCCGCCGCCTGCGGCAGGGAGATCTGGTGGCCGTCGGCCGCACAGAACAGGGAGAGGAGGGGATCCTCGTCCACCCGGACGGCTTCCGGGAGCGCCGGGTTGCCAGAGATGTGTTTGCCTTCCGGCAGGGCCGCTCCCGGGAGACCGCCTTTTCCCGGGACTATGACGAGCTCTATGAACTGCTGCGCCACGAACGGGACCACGGCAAGGTAGTCTGGGTGATGGGGCCCGCCTTCGCCTTTGACCACGACGCACGCAACGCCTTCTCCCGGCTCATCGCAGGCGGCTTTGTCCATGCCGTGCTGGCGGGCAACGCGCTGGCCACCCATGATCTGGAGGCAGCCTACCTCAACACTGCCCTGGGGCAGAACATCTACACGCAGGAAAGTCAGCCCAACGGGCACTACAACCATCTGGACACCATCAACCGGGTGCGGCTCTACGGATCGATTCCCGCCTTTCTGAAAGCGGAGCAGATCGAAAACGGCATTCTGCACACCTGCGAACGGCACGGCGTCCCGTACATACTGGCGGGCTCCATCCGGGACGACGGG
>NZ_KI271741.1:126929-144243 GCF_000469445.2 Oscillibacter sp. KLE 1745
CGGGCTCCATCCGGGACGACGGGCCTCTGCCGCCGGTGCTGGCAGACGTCTATGCCGCTCAGGACGCCATGCGGGCAGAGATCCGCTCCGCCACCACGGTGATCTGCATGGCCACTGCCCTCCACACCATCGCCGCCGGAAACATGACCCCCTCCTACCGGGTGCTGGCAGATGGAACCGTGCGGCAGGTGTATTTCTACTGCGTGGATATCTCAGAATTTGCCGTGAACAAACTCAGTGACCGGGGAAGCCTCTCCGCCCGGGGCATCGTCACCAATGTGCAGGACTTCATCGTCCATCTCAGCAAGGAGCTGATCCAGCCGTAAACACACAAAGGACCGCCATGTGGCGGTCCTTTGTGCTGTGTGTGTTTTTAGGAGGGAGAAAACGCATCGGGTTTGGGAGGACCCTTTGCTTGATTATAAAGATATCCGAAAATTTTTTCTAAATTATGTTTTTCTTATGAACAGATTGTGAATGTTTTTTTCTGTTTTCGTAAACAGCGGAAAAATTTAGAAAAACTTGTCTTTTTTTGGAAGATAGGTCTGTTTCTCTCACTTTTTCTCCCCATGAGAAGGAAGCGGGGGCTATCAGGATCTCCGGCCGCCACCAGCTCATCACAGTGGTTGCTGTATGCGCTCTCCGCATGGTCCCTCGCCCGGCAGAGCCGGTGGGGGACCTATTTTTTTGATTTGCCCGGCGAGAGGAAATTCCGACTCCGCCGTGGCTTTGCCGTCGTCGAACCGCTTGTACGGCGCCTGCCCCGTTCTGCGGGGTACAGGAGACATACTACTTGTATTTCTGACTCTCCGCCACCGCCAGCTCATCACAGCGGTTGTTGTACGCATTCTCCGCGTGGCCCTTGACCCAATGGTAACGGATGGAATGAACCTCTGTCAGGGACAGCAGCCTGTCCCAGAGATCCGGATTCAGGGCGGGCTTCTTGTCAGCTTTTTTCCAGCCCCTAGCCTTCCAGCCTTTGGCCCAGCCCTTCTCCAGCCCATCGATCACATATTTGGAATCGGACCAGAGGTCCACGATGCAGGGCTCCTTCAGCAGGGACAGTGCTTGGATCACGGCGGTGAGCTCCATGCGGTTGTTGGTGGTGGCGGCCTCTCCGCCGGAGAGCTCCCGGCTGTGGGGGCCGTACATCAAAATCGCGCCCCAGCCGCCGGGGCCCGGATTGCCGGAGCAGGCGCCGTCGGTGTAGATGGTGACTGTTTTCATCATGAAATCCTTTTGGAAGATGGTTTTGAATGGGGGAGCCGTCTCCTCGGGAACAGCTCCCCCTGTGTTCTGATAAACATTCCGGCAGAAGCGTTTTCGCCCCGGCTCCGGACGGCCTTATTCCTCGGCCTCGGCGCTGCCCTCCTCATGGTCTGTGAGCGCCAGGGAGATCACGTGATCCCCCTCCTCCTTGAACCGCATGACGATGACGCCCTGAGTGGCCCGGCCCGCGGTGCGGATGCTGTCCACCGGGGTGCGGATCAGGATGCCTGCCTGGGTCACCAGCAACAGGTCCTCCGTGCCGTCCACCACCTTGATGCCCACCACGGGGCCGGTCTTGTCCGTCACCATGTAGTTCTTGATGCCGAGGCCGCCCCGGTTGGTGATCCGATAGTCCTCCACCGGCGTCTGCTTGCCGTAGCCGTTTTCCGTGATGGCCAGCACCGCATGATTGGCCTTGGCACGGGCGGCGCCCACCACGTAGTCGCCCTGGCGCAGGCGGATACCCCGCACACCCACGGCGTCCCGGCCCATGGGCCGCACATCGTTCTCGTCAAAGCAGACTGCCATACCGTCATGGGTGGCGATGAGGATCTTCTGGCTGCCGTCAGTCTCCCGGACAGCGATCAGCTGGTCACCCTCCTCCATCCGCAGGGCACGGATGCCGTTGTTCCGCAGATTCTTCAGAGTATTGGCCGGCAGGCGCTTCACCGTGCCGTTCCGGGTAACCATGAAGAGGAAGCGGCCGTCGTCCTCAATGGACCGGGTATGGATCATGGCTTGGATCCGCTCGCCCTGCTCCACCTGAAGGATGTTGACGATGTTGGTCCCCTTGGCAGCCTTGCCGGACTCGGGGATTTGATATCCCTTCTTCCGGTAGACCTTGCCGGTGTCGGTGAAGAAGAGGATATAGTCGTGGGTGGAGGCAGTAAACACATCCACCACGTAGTCCTCCTCCCGGGTGGTGATGCCCTTCTTGCCCATGCCGCCCTTGGACTGGGCGGTGTACTCGCTGGCAGGTGTCCGCTTGATGTAGCCCGCCTGGGTCAGGGTGAAGACACACTGCTCCTCCTCGATCAGGTCCTCGATGTCGATCTCATCCTCCACATCCTGGATCTCCGTGACCCGGTCATCGCCGAATTTGTCGGAGATGGCCTGGAGCTCCTCCTTCAGCACCTTGCGCAGCAGCTCGTCGGAGGAGAGCAGCTGGTTGAAGTAGGCGATCTTTTCCTCCAGCTCCTTGTACTCCGCCTCCAGCTTCTCCCGGTCCAGGCCCTGAAGGGCTTTCAGCCGCATATCCAGAATGGCCTGGGCCTGGATATCGTCCAGACCGAAGCGGGACATCAGGTTCTCCTTGGCGTTGTCGTAGCTGCTGCGGATGATTTTGATAACCTCGTCGATGTTGTCCTGAGCCACCAGCAGACCCTCCAGCAGGTGGGCCCGCTCCTGGGCCTTGCGCAGGTCGTACTTGGTGCGGCGGATAATGACCTCCTCCTGGAAGGCCAGATACTCGTCAATGATGTGGCGCAGGGAGAGGATCTTGGGCTGAGACTGGTTATTCACCAGGGCCAGCATGTTGATGGCAAAGCTGGTCTGCAGCTGGGTCTGGGCGAACAGGCGGTTCAGCACCACCTGGGGGTTGGCGTCCCGCTTCAGCTCGATGACGATGCGCATTCCGTCCCGGTCGGACTCGTCCCGGATGTCGGAGATGCCGTCCAGACGCTTGTCTTCCACCTGGTCGGCCATGCTCTTGATGAGCATACGCTTGTTGACCTGGTAGGGGATCTCGGTGATGACAATGCGCGTGCGGTCCTTGCCGAACTCCTCAAACTCATGCCGGGCCCGGATCACCACCCGGCCCCGGCCGGTGGCATAGGCCTGCCGGATGCCGCTGCGACCCATGATGATGCCCCGGGTGGGGAAGTCCGGCCCCTTGACGTACTGCATCAGATCACTGAGCTGAGCCTCCGGATTGTCCAGCACGCAGATGCAGGCGCCGATCACCTCCCGCAGGTTGTGGGGCGGGATATTGGTGGCCATGCCCACCGCGATGCCGCTGGAGCCGTTCACCAGCAGATTGGGAAACCGGGAGGGCAGGACACGGGGCTCCTTGCGGGTCTCGTCGAAGTTGGGGTCCCAGTCCACAGTGTCCTTTTCAATGTCCCGCAGCATCTCGTCGGAGAGCCGGGACATCCGGGCCTCCGTGTACCGGTAGGCCGCCGGGGGATCGCCATCCACGGACCCGAAGTTGCCGTGGCCGTCCACCAGGGGATAGCGCATGGAGAAATCCTGAGCCAGGCGGACCAGAGCGTCATAGACGCTGGCGTCGCCGTGGGGATGGTACCGGCCCAGCACGTCGCCCACGCAGGTGGCGGACTTTTTGAAGGGTTTGTCCACCGTGAGGCCATCCTCATACATGGCGTAGAGGATCCGGCGATGGACGGGCTTGAGGCCATCCCGCACGTCAGGGAGAGCCCGGCCCACGATGACGCTCATGGCGTACTCAATGTAGGATTTCTCCATCTCGGGGACCAGCGGTGACTCCACGATCTTCTGTTCGGGGTACCGGATCTCCTCAGGATCGTATTGGGGCTTTTTGCTCATGTATCGTATCTCCTTTTTGTAGGGGCCGGCGCCCTCGCCGGCCCGCAAAGGCATATCTGATCGGACGGGCGGCCGAGGGCAGCCGCCCTACGGATCAATAGTCAAGATTGACCGCGTATTGGGCGTTGCGCTCGATAAATTCCTTCCGGGGCTCCACCTTCTCGCCCATCAGGATGGTAAAGGTCTCGTCCGCGGCCACGGCGTCATCCAGCGTGATGCGCCGGAGCGTCCGGGTGGTGGGATCCATGGTGGTCTCCCACAGCTCATGGGGGTTCATCTCACCCAGGCCCTTGAACCGGGAGATGTCGATCTTGGCGTTGGGGTTGTCGCCCCGCATCTCGGCGGCGATCTTCTCCCGCTGGATATCATCAAAGGCCACTCGGGTGGTCTTGCCACGGGTCAGCTTATACAGGGGCGGAACGGCGGAGTAGACATAGCCCTCCTCGATCAGGGGCCGCATGAAGCGGAAGAAGAAGGTCAGCAGCAGAGTACGGATATGGGCGCCGTCCACATCGGCATCGGCCATGATGATGACCTTGTGATACCGGAGCCTGTTCAGATCGAACTCATCCCCGATGCCCGCGCCCAGGGCTGTGATGACGGGCTGGAGCTTGTCGTTGCCGTAGACCTTGTCTGCCCGGGCCTTCTCCACGTTCAGCATCTTGCCCCACAGGGGGAGAATGGCCTGGAACCGGGAATCCCGCCCCTGGGTGGCGGAGCCGCCTGCGGAGTCTCCCTCGACGATATAGAGCTCCGTCAGCTCCGGATTGTTCTCATTGCAGTCCCGCAGCTTATCCGGCATGGCGGCGCCGCCGAGAGCCGTCTTGCGGCGGATGGATTCCCGGGCCTTTTTGGCGGCCTCTCTCGCCCGATTGGCAGTGAGAGCCTTATCCAGGATCATCCGGCCCACCTGGGGGTTCTCCTCCAGGAAGATCTCCAGCTTTTCGGAGACGATGTTATTCACCAGGGTCCGGATCTCACTGTTGCCCAACTTCGACTTGGTCTGGCCCTCAAACTGGGCCTCTGTCAGCTTGACGGAAATGACGCAGGTGAGGCCCTCCCGGCAGTCCTCGCCGGAGACCTTCTCGTCATCCTTCAGCAGCTTGATCTTCCGGCCGTAGGCGTTCAGCACATTGGTGAGAGCCCGCTTGAAGCCCTCCTCGTGCATGCCGCCCTCCGGCGTGTGGACGTTGTTGGCGAAGGAGAGGATCGTCTCGTTGTAGCCGTCGTTATACTGCATGGCCACTTCCGCCACGGAGTCCTCCCGGGCTCCGGACATGTAAATCACGTCGTTGTGAAGCACATCCTTGCTCTTGTTCAGCCAGGTAACAAACTCCCGGATGCCGCCCTCGAAGCACATGTTGTCCTCCTGCTCCCGTCCGGGGCGGGCGTCCACAGTGCGGATGCACAGGCCAGCGTTCAGGAACGCCTCCTCCCGCATCCGGGTGTGGAGGGTATCGTAATTGTACTCCGTATCCTCGAACATCTCCGGGTCCGGCTTAAAGGTGACAGTGGTGCCGGTGTGGTCTGTATCTCCCACAATGGTCATGGGCTGGGTCACATTGCCCCTGGAGAACTTCATCTCATAGATATGTCCGTCCCGGTGGACCTGGACCGTCAGCCATTCGGAAAGGGCGTTCACCACACTGGCGCCCACGCCGTGGAGACCGCCGGAGACCTTGTAGCCCCCACCGCCGAACTTGCCGCCGGCGTGGAGGACGGTGTACACCACCTCCAGGGCGGGCTTGCCGGTCTGGGCCTGGATGTCCACGGGGATGCCACGGCCATTGTCCACCACGGTGATGGTGTCCCCCTCGTTGATTCGCACCAGGATGTCGGTGCAGTAGCCGGCCAGTGCCTCGTCGATGGCGTTGTCCACGATCTCATAGACCAGATGGTGCAGGCCGGAGGTGGACGTGGAGCCGATATACATGCCGGGCCGCTTCCGGACGGCTTCCAGGCCTTCCAGCACCTGAATCTCCGATGCGTCGTACTCGTTGGCCGTGTCCACCGCAGTGGAGTTCAACAGTTCATTTTCTGCCATGCAGGTTCTCCTTTCAGGATATTCATATCCGTTCCAAGGCAAGAAGAGCCGGGCCGGAGCCGCCTCCGGCCCGTTTCTCCTTGCCCTGAACCATGTAAGTTGGAATCAAATGCGTAATTTCTTTAAAATGGGATATATCAGCAGAGCCAGGAGGGCGGCGAACAGCGCCACCCAGGCAAAATACAGCAGCAGAAGGAACACGCTGTACACCAGAAGCAGAGGGCTAGACCAGCCGTCTCCGGCGCCTGCTGTAATTTTGCAGCAGGACCAGCTGCACCGTGAACACTGCCGCCAGAAAGAGCACCAGAGTTCCTGTCTCCAGGGATGTGAACAAGGATAAAAAGTGGGGAAGGTTTACCAGTGTCGTATATGCCGCCATGGGATCCCCCCCTGGCTCATTCCAGGTTTCCGCTCTCCGCCCGCTTCTGGAGGGTGGTGGAATTCAGCTGGCTGAGGTACACGATCTGCCGGTGATAGGGGTGATCGCACACCACGAAGGACTTGGGGATCTCGCCGGACACGTCCAGCACCACGCCCTCTTTCTCCGCGGCCGCCAGATACTCCCGGGTCCGCTTGCCGTAACTGCATTTGTCCAGATCAAAGATGCCGATGACCCGGCGGTCGGGAAGGATTTCGTTTTGGCCGATATGCAGGTACATCGTTCATGCCCCCTCTGGAACCTGGAGTAAATCGTAAAACCACAGGCGCTGCCGGACTATCTTTTGGAACGTTCCTTCATAATTTTCATAAATGACCACGGACAATTTTTCCTCTGGATCTCCGCTGTAAACGGCGACTGTCTTTCGAAAGTCCCCGGTACTCAGCTTTTCTGTAATGATCCTGATGCCCTCTTCCCGGTCGAAAATATCATAGTACAAAGTGCCGATTTCGCCGAACTGCGCGATGGTGCCGACCTCGGAAAACTGATACTGCCCTTCCTCCAGAAATTCTGACAAAATCTTCTGGACATCCGCGTGTTCCGCCGGAACCAAGCCGTTAATTGTGACTTTATCCCCTTCGCCGATGGCTGCCTGAACAGAAGAACTCGCCTCCAGAGCGGAGAGAATCTTCCGGTCCGTATCCGTAATGGCCAGCTCCGGGATCTCGGACAGCGCATTTTCCTCACTGATGACTTCCTCCACCATGGTGTAATTGGCCGCCCGCATCTCGTGCAAGATCAGTACGCCGAAGCCGACAGCCAGCGCCGCGCCGGAGCACAGCGCCATTCCCCGGCATATCCACTTTTTCCAGCGGAGATCCCCTGTGGTCCGCAACTGGGAAAGGCTCCATCCAAAGAGGAGTGCACATCCATAAGCTGCCCAGAACCCCAGCAGGAAGGACAGCGAAAGGGAGGACTGTGCCAGCAGACAGAGAGCCAGTCCCAATGCGCCCGCCAGCACCGGAAGAGACAGCAGCCAGCAGTTTTTCCGGCAGAGCAGCCCCACCAGCAGCTCCCACAGAAATCCAATGAGCGGGACGCCAAAGACAATGAGGGGCAGCGCATGATACCAAATCCAGTCCATTCTGCCTTTCCCTGCTTTCACTCTGTTTTCTGCTGTCAAAAAGAGAAAATCCACTTCCCGCAGACAGCTGATGTACTGCAGGGCTCCTGCGCTCACGCTTGGTCGCGGTGTTCTTCACCCGATGGCGCCCTGTTTCACATGGAACACCTTCCCACCCAGAAGGACCGGCAGCCGATCATCTTCGCAGCAGGTAATGAACACCTGCCCCCCCGCGATGCGGTTGAGAACGAACTCCTGCCGGCGGGGATCCAGCTCACTGAGAACGTCATCCAGCAGCAGCACCGGGTATTCGCCGGTGGCGTTCTGGTAGATTTCCCGCTCCGCCAGCTTCAGCGCCAGAGCCGCGGTGCGGGTCTGACCCTGGGAAGAGTAGGATTTGGCCTCCCGGCCGTCGATGGTGATGACCAGATCGTCCTTGTGGGGGCCGGAGAGGCACATCCGGGAGGCCCGCTCCGCCCCCTGGTGGGATTCCATGTGGGCCCGGAGCTGCTCCGTGAGAACCTCCACCTCCGCCGCCGGGTCCGTGACGGAGGAAACAGTCTGATAGGTGATCTCCAGGCGCTCCCTTCCGCCGGAGCACTCCCGATGGTGGCGGGCGGCATAGCGCTTCAGCGCCTCCGCGAACTGCCGGCGGTAGTGGACCAGCACTGCGCCGAAACGAACCATCCGTTCGTTAAAGTCCGGCAGCAGCTCCAGGAGATCCGGCCGCTCCTCACTGTCCCGCAGAATGCGGGTCTTGTGGTCATAGAGCCGGTGGTACTCCGCCAGAGCGGCCGCGTATCTCGGCCGCAACTGGCAGAGTGCGGTGTCCATGAAGCGCCGCCGGGCGGCGGCCCCCTCCCGGATCAGATACAGGTCGTCCGGGCAGAAGAATACGGTGTGGTATACCTGACTCAGGGCGGCGCTGTTTTTGGCAGGCACCTGATTCACCCACATCTTCCGCCGCCGGTCCCGGTACAGCTCCACCCGGGTGCGGAACTCCCGGTCTCGGGCGGAGATCCCGGCTTCCAGCACAGCGGCGGGCGCATCGAAGGCAATCATCTCCCGGTCCGTCCTGGCCCGGGGGGATTTCCCGCAGGAGAGGTAGACGATAGCCTCCAGCAGATTGGTCTTGCCCTGGGCGTTCTCCCCGAAGATCACATTGCAGTCCGGGTCAAAGGATACCCGCTGGCCGGAGTAGTTGCGGAAATGCTGCAGCTCCAGCTCAAGAATCCGCATAGGCCACCGTATAATGGGCGCCCTGGAAGGCCACATCGTCTCCGGGGCGGATCTTTTTGCCCCGCATGGTGCAGATCTCGCCGTTGACGGTGACCTCGCCGCCCTGGATCCGCTCCTTTGCCTCGCCGCCGGAGGACACCAGATTGGCGAATTTCAGCAGGTCCTGGAGCTTGATGAACTCCGTGTGAATCGTGATCGTCTCCATCTGCTCACTCCGCGCTCTTCAGCCGCACCGGCAGGACCATATAGAGGAAGTTTTCCTCCCCCTCCGTGGGGACGATGATGGCGGGGGAGACGCCGGTATTCAGCTCGATCTTCACCGTGTCCGCCGGCGCGTACCGGAGAGCCTCCATCAGATAGCGGTTGTTGAACCCGATCTCCAGCCCGCCGCCGTCACCGGACAAGCGGCAGATATCCTTGGCCTCGCCGTTTCCGGTCTTGGCGGAGAGCAGCACCTTGTCGTGGTCAAACAGGCACCGGACCGGACTCTTCTGCTTTTCGGAGATCACCACACTGACGCGGTCAATGCTCTCGATCAGGGCCTTGGTGTCCGCGATGACGGAGATGGGATTCTTCCGTGGGATGGCATTCTTATAATCCAGGAACTCTCCCTCCAACCGGCGGCAGATCAACTCCGTGTCTCCTACCTCAAATAGAATATGACTTTTGCCCAGGGTCACGGCAGCCAGATCCTCCACGTCGGAACAGATATTTTTCACCTCGCCCAGGGCGCTGCCCGGCGCCACAAAGGAAAAGGCGCCGCCGTCGATCTTTTCCAGCGGCTCCCGCCGGATGGCCAGACGGAATCCGTCCACCGCCACCATAGTCAGGCCCTGGTCCGTGATCTCGAACAGGGCACCGGTATGGATGGGGCGGCTCTCATTGGTGGAGACAGCGAAGGCCGTCTCCTCGATCATGGCACGCAGCAGCTTCTGTTGGATGGAGACGGAAAAATCATCCTCCACCATGGGCAGCTCCGGGTAATCCGCCGCGGAGAGGCCCAGGATATCAAAGTCCGCATCGCCGCAGGAGAGATGAACCAGCTGTTTGTCATCTGCGGTGAAAACCACCACATCGTCGGGCATCCGGCGGATGATGTCGCCGAAGAGGCGGGCGTTTAAAACAATCTCGCCGGGTTCCGTTACATCGGTGGAGACCTTCGTACGGATGCCGGTCTGCAGGTTGTAGCCGGAAATGGTCAGCTGGCTGTCCGCGTGGAGCAGCAGCCCTTCCAGCGCGGGAATGGAGCTCTTCTGGGCCACGGCGCGGCTGGTGACGGCGATGGCGCTTTGCAGAAGGGCTTTTTCACAGGAGAATTTCATGCATGCACTTCCTCTCTAGTCGGGGTTTGAAGATATGGGTCGGAATCGCTCTTTTGAAAAAGAAAGAAATGTATTTTTTAGAAAAAGCAGCCGTAGGGAAAAAAGCTGTGGAAAAGGCGGGGAAAGGCTTGCGCTGTCGGATTTTGAGGCTCCACAGGGGATGTGGAAGGATCCGGGGATTTTTCCACGGACTTTTTTGAAAGACCATTTTCCACAGGGAAGTTTTTCTTTTCCACGGAAGATGTGGAGAAATCTGGTCACCGCTTGGAGTTGATATTCGTCTTGATCTCCTTCACCATTTCGGCAAACGCAGCGTCCTTCTTCATCTTCTTTTCGATTTGCTGGATGGAGTAGAGGACGGTGGAGTGGTCCCGGTTGTCAAAGACCTTGCCGATCTCATCCAGACTGAGGTTCGTCATGGAGCGGATCAGGTACATGGCAATCTGCCGGGCGGAGACCGCGTCCCGCACCCGCTGCTGGCCCCGGATCACGGACTCGTCCAGACTGTAATATTTGGAGATATACTCAAGGATGGCCTCCGGCGTGGGGACATACTCGTTGCTGCGGCGCAGCATGTCCTGGATGGCCCGGGTGACGGTTTCTTCGTCGGTGTCGTTGCCCAGCAGATCCTTGTAGGCCAGGATCTTGTTGATGGTGCCCTCCAGCTGGCGGACGTTGGCGGTGACGTTTTCGGCGATGTAGGCGGAGATTTTGTCCGGCAGCTCCATGCCCAGCAGGGCGGCCTTGTTCTTCACGATGGCAAGGCGCGTCTCAAAATCCGGCGGCGCTACGTCCACCAGCAGGCCCCACTCGAACCGGGTGCGGAGGCGGTCCTCCAGCTGGGTCATCTCAGAGGGGGGGCGGTCAGAGGTCAGGACGATCTGCCGGCCGGACTCGTACAGGGTGTTGAAGGTATGGAAGAACTCCTCCTGCGTCTGCTTTTTGCCGGCGATGAACTGCACGTCGTCCACCAGCAGCAGGTCCGCCTGACGGTACTTCTCCCGCATCTCCGCGGTCTTGCCCTCCCGGATAGCATCCACCAGCTCGTTGGTCAGGTCGTCGCCCTTGACGTAAGCGATCTTGGACCGGGGATCGTTCCGGCGGATGACGTTGGCGATGGCATAGATCAGATGGGTCTTGCCCAGGCCGGAGTCCCCGTAGATCAGCAGGGGGTTGTAGTTCTGAGCAGGATGCTCCGCCACGGAGACGGAGGCGGCATAAGCCAGCTTGTTGGAAGGGCCCACCACGAAGGTCTCGAATGTGAACTCCGCGGAAGTGAACCGCTCACTCTGGCGGTGCGGGCGGTTATCCTTGAGCTCTGCGTAATCCAGGTCGTCCAGAATCTTCACTTCAAAATCCGTGGAGAAAATGTCGTGAAGGGAGGCCTTGATGTTTTTCATGAACAGGGACTCGATATAGCCTTTTTTAAAGTCGTTGGAACAGTGGAGGATAAACGTATTGCCCTGGATGTCCACAGCCTCCAATTCGTCGAACCAGGTGGCGATGGTGGTCTCCGAGAGCTCGCCCTTCAGCTGGGATAGTACATTGTCCCACACGTCGGCGACGGAATTCAAAAGGAAACACCTCTCTCTAGTAAAAAATAGACATGGCAGTACGCTTTATTATACCAAAGACAGCCGGAAATTACAACACTTATTCTAATAATAAGAACCAAGGAGATCCGCCTGCACAGGCAACAAGATATAGCGGCTTTGGACATCATGGGACACCAGATTTTGAAATTTTCGAGAATCGCAACTGAAAAAAGAAAAAAATACGGAAATTTCGCAAAACTTTTAAGTTTTAGTTGACATATTTTCAAACAGTCTGTATAATATCGGTTGCGCCGCGATCATGCGGTCTTGATCTGTTTACTGCGCCGCCCTTTAGGCGGTGTCGAGTAAGTGCCGCCCTCAAAAGGGCCGCAATTCTGACAGGAGGTGTCTCAACATGGCAACGAAACGTACCTATCAGCCCAAGAAGCTGCACGGCCAGAAGGTCCACGGTTTCCGCAAGAGAATGGCAACCGCCAACGGCCGCAAGGTCCTGGCCCGTCGCCGCGCCAAGGGCCGCGCCCGTCTGTCCTACTGAGAAACGGACCGTGCGGGAGACACTTGAACAACGTCTTCAGGGACGGCGGGAATTCTGTGATTCCTCCGTCCCTCGTTGAGTTTGTGTCAGATGTGTCAAATGGGAGAAGGCAGGTGGCAGCATGAAGCGGGCAGTGACCCTGAAAGAGAATTATGAGTTCCGCCGGCTGTACCAGAAGGGCGCCTCCGCCGTGGGCGGAGGGATGGTGCTTTACTGCCGGAAAAACCGGCTGGGGCACAACCGCCTGGGCGTGACGGTATCCGTCAAGCTGGGTCATGCGGTGGTCCGCAACCGGGCCCGCCGCCGCCTGCGGGAGGTCTACCGGCTCAATTCCGGACGGCTCCGCCAGGGGTACGATATGATTCTAGTAGCCAGGGGACGGACCCTGACTGCCTCCTGGAAGGAGCTGAACGATACCTTCCTGCGTCTTTGCAGGAAGCTGGAGCTGCTGGAGGACCGGTCATGATGAAAAAGGTCCTGCTGGCCCTGGTGAAATTTTACCGGGTGGCCATCTCCCCGTACCGGCCGCCTTGCTGCCGGTATATTCCCACCTGTTCCCAATATGCGCTGGAGGCGATTGAGAAGTACGGCGCCCTCAAGGGCGGCTGGCTGGCGTTCCGGCGTATCCTGCGCTGCAATCCGTTTCACAAGGGAGGATATGATCCGGTCCCATGAGAGGAGGGGACAAGCCCCTCTGCCGGACCCTGTGCTGCTGTCCGGCCGTCTGTCAGCCGGCACTGCGGAATGCGGACAGGCCGAAAGCGGAAATGCTCCGCTCTGCGGGCGCTGAAAGCCCGGGTCCCATTACAATTTGGAGGAAGCATCTATGTTTTCAACCATCGGATACGCAATTTGTATCCCGTTTGCGGCCCTGCTGCGGCTGTTTTACAACCTGACAGGGTCCTACGGCGTGTCCCTGATCCTGTTCACGCTGGTCATCAAGCTGATCCTGCTGCCCTTCCAGATGAAGTCCAAGAAGAGCATGGTGCGGATGAGCCGCATGTCCGGCAAGATGCAGGAGATCCAGAAGAAATACGCCAACAACCAGCTGAAGATGCAGGAGGAGATGCAGAAGTTCTACCAGGAAGAGGGCTTCAATCCCATGAGCGGCTGCCTGTGGAGCTTTCTGCCCCTGCCCATTCTGATGGCCCTGTACTATATCATCCGGGAGCCCATTGTCTACTTCATGAACTTCGGCGGCAAGGACGCCGGTCTGGCGGTAGTGAATGCGGCCAGAAGTCTGATTGAAGGCGCCGGTATTGAGATCGTGGCCAGCCCTGGCTATGAGCAGATCGCCATTTCCAACATCATTAACAGCCAGTTCCCCGACTTCATTGCAGAGCATCCCGGCTGGGTGAACATCGACTACCACTTCCTGGGGATTGACCTGATCCAGACGCCCTGGAGCGCTGTCAGCAGCCTCTCCACGGGCATCACGCTGGCCGCGGTGGGACTGATTCTGATTCCCATCATTTCCGGTGTGTTCAGCTTCCTGCTGAGCAAGGTCAGCATGAGCCAGTCCGCCCAGACTGCGGCTGCCAACGGCTCCACCAAGATGATGATGTGGATGATGCCTCTGATGTCTATCTACATCGCCTTCATCGTGCCCGCCGCCCTGGGCGTGTATTGGGCTGCCCAGAGCGCGTTCTCCATTATCCAGGAGATGGTCCTGGGCAAGTTCTACACCAAGAAGCTGCAGGAAGAGGAGGACGCCCGGCAGGAGATGATCCAGGCGGACCGCCAGAAGCGGATGGAGGAGGCCAAGCTGCTTCAGGAGCAGCAGCGTCAGCAGGCCGCACAGAAGAAGAGCCTGAAGGAAAAGCGGCAGGCGGCGCAGGAGGCCAAGGCCCTGAAGGCCAAAAAGGCGGCCACCAGCACCACGGAAGCGGGCCGTGTGGGAGACCGGCCCTATGCCCGCGGCCGGTCCTACAAGGAGGACCGCTATGATGATCAGTAAGGAGCTTGTTACGCCATGAGACAGTTTATTGATGTAACGGGCAAGACCGAGGATGAGGCCATCCAGAATGCCCTGCGGCAGCTTGGCCTGGACCGGGACGATGTGTCCGTTGAGATTTTGGAGCGAGCAAAGTCCGGTTTTCTGGGTCTGGGCAGCTGCCCGGCCAAGGTCCGGGTGAGCTACGGCCCGGAGGAGGAAGAGGAGATTCTCGCCCCCGCGCCTGCCCCCAAGGAGAAGCCGCAGGAAGAGCGGCCTAAGCCCCCCAAAGCGGAAAAGCCGCCCAGACAGGAGCGCAAGCCGGCGGAGGCGCCGGCGCCCGCCCCGGAGGAGAAGACCCGGCAGTCCGCTCCCGTGCAGACACTGGGCGAAGAAGTGGATGACGAGAAGGCCCAGGCCATCCGTAAGTTCCTCTCCGGCCTGCTGGAGCAGATGGAGAGTGCTGCGGAGATCCACATCTATCTGCTGGAGAAGGGCCGCTACAAGGTGATCCTGGAGGGCAAGAATCTGGGCGCACTGATCGGCCGCCGGGGCGAGACTCTGGACGCCATCCAGCAGCTGACCAGCTATGCGGTGAACCGCAGCGGCAGCGGCCGGGTGCGGGTGCAGCTGGACGCGGAGAATTACCGGGAAAAGCGGGAGCAGAGTCTTCAGCATCTGGCCCGGAAGGTGGCCGCCAAGGTCACCAAGTACCGCCGCAGCGTGACACTGGAACCTATGAATGCCTATGAGCGGCATGTGATCCATACGGCGCTGCAGGATGTGCCCAATGTGACGACCTACTCCACCGGAACGGAGCCCAACCGCCGGGTGATCGTGGCCTACGATCGGGAGAAAAAGTAAATTGGGAAAGGCCGCCCTATAGGGCGGCCTTTTTCTGCGCTTCGGATAAGGGATCAGACCAGGGTCCGGGTGAGAGAGTGCCCTGCCTGGTGCGGCTTCTGTGGGACTCGGCCTTGACATTCTGATGAAAACGTGATACAGTTCTCACGATATCCAAAAGGCAGTGACAGGGAGAAGTATCCCCCATACCCCGGCAAAGAGAGAGGGCGGCTGGTGTGAGCCCTTGCGGGGAGGCGGAAGAACAGGCACCCTGGAGCCGCGGGGCGGAAATGCCCTGCCGGTCCCCGCCGTTACCGGGTGAAGAGTGCGCGTCAGCCAGGCGCGAATTCAGGTGGAACCACGGACTGATTGTTCGCCCTGAGCCGAAAACCGGCTCGGGGCGTTTTTTCTGTCCGGGCCGCCGTAAAGGAGAATGGAACATGAAAAACACCGAGAAGACCATGGAGAAGATCGTGGCCCTGTGTAAGAACCGGGGATTCGTATTCCCCGGCAGTGAGATCTATGGCGGCCTTGCCAACAGCTGGGACTACGGTCCCCTGGGCGTGGAGATGAAGAACAATGTCAAGCGGGCCTGGTGGAAGAAATTCGTCCAGGAGAATCCCTACAACGTGGGACTGGACTCTGCCATTTTGATGAATCCCCAGGTGTGGGTGGCCAGCGGCCACGTATCCACCTTCAACGATCCTCTGATTGACTGCAAGGCCTGCAAGATGCGCCATCGGGCGGACAAGCTGGTGGAGAGCTATGTGCAGGAGCACGGCATGGACGTGAACGTGGAGGCCATGACCCAGGAGGAGCTGGTGGCATTCATCCGGGACAACCAAGTGCCCTGCCCCGGTTGCGGCAAGAGCGACTTCACCGACATCCGCAAATTCAACCTGATGTTCAAGACCCACCAGGGCGTCACGGAGGACACCGCCAACGAGGTGTACCTGCGGCCGGAGACCGCCCAGGGCATTTTTGTCAACTTCCCCGCCATCCAGCGGACCACCCGCCGGAAGCTGCCCTTCGGCGTGTGCCAGATCGGCAAGTCCTTCCGCAACGAGATCACCCCGGGCAATTTCATTTTCCGCATCCGGGAGTTCGAGCAGATGGAGCTGGAGTTCTTCTGCAAGCCGGACACGGATCTGGAGTGGTTCCAGTATTGGCGGACGTACTGCCACGACTGGCTGAAGGGCCTGAACATCAAGGAGGAGAATCTGCGGCTGCGGGATCACGAGCCCGAGGAGCTGAGTTTCTACTCCAAGGCCACTACGGACTTTGAGTATCTGTTCCCCTTCGGCTGGGGGGAACTGTGGGGTGTGGCGGACCGGACCAACTACGACCTGACCCAGCATCAGGAGCACTCCGGCCAGGATCTGACCTATTTCGATCAGGAGAAGAACGAGCACTATATCCCCTATGTGGTGGAGCCCTCCCTGGGCGCGGACCGGATGACCCTGGCCCTGCTGGTGGAAGCCTACGATGAAGAGGTGGTGGATGCAGAAAAGAACGACGTCCGCACCGTCATGCGGTTCCATCCGGCCATCGCGCCTTTTAAGTGCGCGGTGCTGCCCCTTTCTAAGAAGCTCTCCGAAAAGGCCCGTGAGATCCAGGCGGAGCTCAGCAAGGACTGGATGGTGGATTTTGACGACACCGGTTCCATCGGCAAGCGGTACCGCCGGGAGGACGAGATCGGCACGCCCTACTGCATCACGGTGGATTTCGACACCGTGGGCGACGCGGATAAGGCTGGCGACAACTGCGTTACCGTCCGGGACCGGGACACCATGGAGCAGGTGCGGCTGCCTATCGACCAGCTGAAGAGCTATCTGGCGGAGAAACTGGCATATTGATGCCTGTGTCGATCCTGCTCCAGAACGCCGCGGCGCGGCGTCCGAGCATTTTGCCGGAGGCAAAATCTCGCCGGAGGGCGGATTCATTCCGCCCGAGGAATGAGATGGGACAGGGGTCTCGCAAAAGCAGTGCTTTTGCGGGAGGGCAGGTGCGGCTGCCCGTCGACCAGCTGAAGAGCTATCTGGCGGAGAAACTGGCATACTGATCGGAGATTATCGGGGCCGCGGGAAATCCCCGCGGCCCTTTTTATAACCTGGGAAATGAGGTAGAAGTGTTGAAGAGACAGAAGCGGCCCCGGGCGTTGGGGCCGGTGTGGCTGCGCTGGGTCATGTTTCTGGGCGGCAGCCTTTGCATGGGGCTGGCTGTGGCGGTGGCCGTCCAGTGGGTGGTTACCGGTTCCCTCTCCATCGTGTGGGAGTGGTTCGTGAAATGGCCCACCTATCTGCTGCTGACCGGCGTCCTTTACGGCGCTGTGGTGTTCACCCTGGGGGCGCTGCTGGGTAGATTGTGGCTTTCCGCTATACTGGTGGGGGTTGCCGGACTGGTGCTGTCCCTGGTGGACTATTTCAAGACAGCTATCAACGGCACGCCACTGGTGCTGGCGGACTTCGGCCTGGCGGCACAGGTGGGAGAGGTGGCCGGTGTGGCGGGG
>NZ_KI271741.1:144343-147793 GCF_000469445.2 Oscillibacter sp. KLE 1745
CCCCGCCGGTGGATTTCTGGATGGCGATGATCGCCCTGGGGATGTGTGTGGGGATTCTGATTCTGGTGCGGCGGCTGACGCTGCTCACCGGGCGGTGCCGCTTTGTCACTTTTTCCGTTGCCCTGGCCCTGACCATTGGGCTGTTTTCCACACAGGGAGCCCAGGCGGCGGGGGCGGTTTTTCAGGTGGATGTGAACACCCGCCTGGCTGCGGCCAACAGCCACGACACCTACGGTTTGACGCTGAGTCTCTGGCGGGACTGCTTTCTTCAGGCCAAGAAGAGCCCGGAGGGATACAGCGAAGCCTACATGGAGCAGGTCCTGGCCCGGATCGACGAGATCCTGACAGAGGACAGCGCCGACGCCCCCGCAGCGGCGGTGCAGCCCAACATCATCGTGGCCCAGTCGGAGTCCTTCTACGATCTGACCCGGCTGCCGGGCCTTCAGTATGAACGGGATCCCCTGGAGAACTTCCATGCCCTGGAGAGCGAGGGCATCAGCGGCACATTCCACAGCCACTATCTGGGCTACGGCACCGGCTATCTGGAGATGTCCATGCTGTACGGCATTACGGAGCTGGACTTCGGTGCTGGGACGAACATCTGCTTCCTGGAGGATGACGCCTATGAGAAATTTGACGCCCTGCCGGAGCAGTATACCAAGAGCGGCTACCGGGCGGAGATGCTCCATGGGTATAACGACAGCCTGTATAATCGAACGGTGACCTATCCCAGGCTGGGCTTTTCCGACCTTCTGTTCTCCGCAGATATCCAGGCTCTGGACTTTCCCTGGGAGGGGGGCATCTACGGCGGGTATTACATGCGGGACAGTTACTTCTTCCAGGCCATGCTGGACCGGATGGAGGACATCAACAGCAGCGGGGAGCGGGCGTTTCTCTACGGCATCACCATGGAGAACCACCAGCCCTTTGACCCGGAGAAATTCAACTATGAGTGTCAGATCGGCGTCACCAGCGAAAGCCTCGGCGAGGAGGATATGGCCATCGTCCGGGTCATGCTGGAGGGCATCACCCGGGCGGATCAGGCCCTGGGAGATCTGACAGACGCCCTGCGGGAGAGCGAGGAGCCTACCATCGTGGTGTTCTTCGGGGATCACAGGCCCAATCTGTTCATGACGGACGGGGACACAGTGTACACAAAGTTGGGCCTCTGCCCGGATAACGACACGGTAGGCTGGACCCCGGAGGAGATCAGCGACCTGTATTCCACGGACTATCTGATCTGGGCCAATGATGCGGCCTTGCTCCAGGGGCAGGCAGGCACCCGGCGGGACAGCAGCATCACCGCCATTGGCCCCCAGCTGCTGGAGCTGACCGGTCAGCCGGTCACCCGGTACTGGGCGCTGCTGGAGAAGGTGAGCCAGGTGTGTCTCACCAACACGGAGCTGTACTTTGTGGATGGCACGGGGACGCCCAGCGCCGGCGTGGAGGAGGCGGCTCTCTCCGACGAGGCCCGGGAGCTGCTGCAGCTGCGGGAGGATGTGCTGTACGACGCCATGTACGGCCAACAGTATATCACTGCAGAGATGAACGAGCCGTCCAGTGACGGAAGCTGAATCAAAGAGAGCGCCGCAGGCATCCGCCTGCGGCGCTTTTATTTACACAAATATGGTCAGCCTGTGGAAAACAGAGTTTCCCCCGCCCGTCAGAAAGACACTTCTCCGGCTTCTTTCCAGGTCTGCAGCAGCTCTTTTGCGGGACGGGTATAGGTCTTTGTGGAAAAGGGGAAGTCCGGCAGGGCGGCCAGTTTCCAGGGGGCCACGTGGCAGTAGCCCCGTGGGTGCTTTTCCAGATACCGCTGATGGAATTCTTCCGCTGGATAGAAACATGCCAGGGCCTTCAGCTCCACGGCGAAGAAGGGAACGGCCGCGGCCTCCAGGGCAGCGATGGAGCGGATGATGCCCTCGTCCGCCGGGTCCATCCAGTATACGCCGGTCTGGTACTGGCTGCCCACGTCCGGTCCCTGACGGTTGGGAGTCTCCGGGTCGATGGCGGCAAAAAAGACAAAGAGCAGGTGGGGCAGGGAGACAGTCCCGTCTTCATACGCCACTTGCACCGCCTCCCGGAAGCCGGTGCGGCCGGTGCAGACATCGTCATAGTTGGCGTGATCTGCCGTGTCTCCGTTGGCATAGCCGGCGGTGACATCCAGTACGCCGGGCAGGCGGCGATACAGGGCCTCCATGCCCCAGAAGCAGCCCCCGGCAAAACAAATGCTTCTTCTCATCAGGCAAACATCCCCATAAAGCCGTCCGGCCGCTCCTGGGCCTGTCCCCAGATCTCCCAAAACGCGGCCGGAGTGATGGCGCGGGCGGTGACTTCCCCGGGGCGGTTCAGCGTCCGCAGGTCCTCCGGGTAGGGGGCAGGGGAGAGAGCCTCCTCCCGGCCGTAGTCGCCGCCGTAGGCAAAGCAGAGGCCATTGGGGTAGAATTCCACCCGCCGGACCTCCCGGCGCCCGCTGTCCAGTTCCGCGTAGATGAACCGGGGCTCGTCCTCTTCCTCAAGATTCTGTTCGATCAGCACGTAGGACATTCAATCCCCTCCTTGCGGAAAAAGTCACAGATGGCGGTCCGGTCCGCCTGCACGCTGCCTTGGGCAAAGCCGTTCCGCCCGCCACCCCGGCCGGAAAGAGCGGCGTTCAGCCGCTTCACCAGGGGAGAGATGTCCGCCCTATCGGCCTGGACAAGGGCATAGACGTAGGAGGACTCCGCTCCCGCGAACACCGCCGCCAGACCGCCGGAGGCCTTTGCGGCTGCGTCTGCCAGCTTTCTGGCTCCGTCCGGCCGCGTGGGGGGCTCCAAAAGCAGCAGATCTCCCCGGTCTGTCAGGGCCTGGGCCCGGAGGGAGAAGAGCTGATCCTCCAGCTCCGTCATCCGCTGCTTGGCGGCGGCCAGCTCCTCCGCCTGCCGTTCTGCGGCGGCCAGGGTGTCCTGGGGTTTTACAGACAGCAACTGGGCCACGGCGCGGTCCTGGTCGTATACCTGGGAGAGATACCGGTAAGCCCGCGATCCGCAGAGAATCTCCAGCCGCACCCCCTCCCGAAACTTTTGGCAGGAGAGGATCTTGATAATCCCCACCTCACCGGCCCGGCGCACGTGGGTGCCGCAGCAGGCGCAGCAGTCCGCCCCGGGGAAGGCCACGATCCGCACCTGGCCGGTAAGCGCTTTCTTGCTGCGGTAGTTCAGACGGGCCAGCGTATCCGGCGCGGGGAAGGTGATGTCCACCGGAGTATCCTGCCAGATCACCTCATTGGCGGCCTTTTCCGCGGCCATGACCTGTTCCCAGGTCAGCTCGGCATTGTAGTCGATGGTCACCGTGTCGGCCCCCAGGTGGAAACCCACGTTGTCACAGTGGTACAGCGAGCACAGCAGGCCGGAGAGAATGTGCTCCCCGGAGTGCTGCTGCATGTGGTCGAACCGGCGGGGCCAGTCAACG
>NZ_KI271741.1:147893-169075 GCF_000469445.2 Oscillibacter sp. KLE 1745
CCCCCCGCCACTTGGGTGCCGATCTCCACAGGGCCGTCACAGGTGTGGAAAATCACGCCCTTTGTTTCATGGACATCCGTGACCTGGACTGCGCCCAGAGTGCCGTGGTCCTCCGGCTGTCCGCCCCCCTCCGGGTAGAAGGCGGTGCGGTCCAGCACTACGGCCCAGCCAGATTTGGATTTTTCACAGGAGAGCACCCGGGCGGTGAAGGCGGTGAGGTAGGGATCTTGGTAATAGAGTTTTTCCGTTTCCATGTGGAAAACTTCCTTTCGTCAGGGGATGGGACCGGGAGGTATGTTACAGCAGCCCCAGATTCTGCTTCCAGGTCAGCACCCGGCGGCAGGCGGTGTCGATGGTCTCCTCGGACAGGGCGCCGCTTTCCAGCGCCTCCAGGACCTTGGGGATCTGGGTGCGGTAGTCGGTGGTGATGACGAGATCGTTTCCCGCCTCCAGGGCCATCACCGCCACGGCCCCGTCGGCGCTGTACGCTGCAACTGCCTCCATGGCCAGATCATCGGTCATCACCACGCCGTCAAAGCCCAGGTCCGTCCGCAGCAGGCCGTGGACCTTCGGGGACAGGGAGGCGGGGAGATCTCCATCCACAGCAGTCATGATATTGTGGGAGACCAGCACAGCGGTCTTTCCGCCGCCGCTCTCCATACCCGCCTGGAAGGGGAGGAAGTCGGAGGACGTGAAGGACTCCAGCGGTCGCTGGTCCACGGCGATACCGGTGTGGGTATCCACATTGTTCCCATAGCCGGGGAAGTGCTTGAGGACGCTGCCCATACCGTCTTCCGCCATCTGCGAGACCACCTGGGCCACATAGTCCGCTGTGGCGGCCGCATCCTGGCCGAAGGTGCGGTCATACATAAAGTCGGCGGGGTTGGTGGACACATCTGCCACCGGGGACAGGTTCACGTTGAAGCCCAGGGCGGAGAGAAGGAGGTCCTTCTCTCGGGTATCTGCCAGCACGGCCTCCATGCCGCCGGAGGCATAAGCTTTCTGAGGAGAGGGGAACTTGGAGGCCCGCAGATGGGGATTGGAGCTGACCCGCACCACCGTGCCGCCCTCCTCGTCCACGCCGATCAGCAGCGGGATTCCGGTGTCCACAGCCGCGGCGTCCTGATAGCTCTGAATGGTCTGGATCAAAGCATCGGCAGTTTTGTCCGCCGTATCCCGGCCGAAGAGGATGTAGCCGCCCAGATGATAGGTGCTCACGTCGGAGACCGCGTCTGTGTCGGGTACCCGGACAAAGAACAGCTGGCCGACCTTTTCCTCCAGGGTCAGGGAGGCAAGCAGGTCCTCCACCTCCTGGGCGGCCAGTTCCTCCGGTGTGGGTTCCGGGGGCGCCTCCGGCTCCTGGGGCTGAATGTCCACTAAGGGTTCCTGGGAAGTCTCCTCTGTGGGGGAGCCGCCGCAGGCAGTCAGGCTCAACAGGGAGAGGACAGCCAGCAGAATTGTAAAAAGTCGTTTCATAAGAGCTCCTTTCTGCTGTGGAGTGATGATATGAAGTGTATCACATCCAGGCCCGAAAGAAAAGACTGTTACTGATTTGTGGTGGAATCCAAACGGACCCCGTGGTATGCTGGCAAAAATAGAAGGGAGCGTGTGACAACATGCGGATGGCGGCTCTACTGATGGCAATGATCGCCCTGCTGGGGAGTCCCCAGGGGGAGGGGACGGTCTCGGAGACCACCTGGGAGACGGTGGCTGTACAAGTGCTGGAGGAGACACCGGAGACGGCGGCACGGACCCTGCTGGACTGGGCGGGCTCTGGACAGACGATCCTGGAGGAGGACGTGGTCCTGGCCCTTTTGGAGGAGATGGAGGCGGAACCGGCAGCCTCCGCAGTGGCATTTGCAGCGGTTCTGGATAGGGCGGACAGCCTGCGGAAAGCAGGTGAGGCGCCGGAGCTGGGAGAAGAGACCTACCGGGCGGCGGTCCGGTCCCTGTCCCCCTTTTTCACCAGGCTTCTGGGGACGGAGACCACGCTCTGGCAGGAGGAGCCCTCTGCCTGGCCTGCGGATTTGGCTGCGTTTGACGGCATCTGGTGTGACAGCACCTTGCAGGAGCTGCTGATCTTCCAGAGCGGCACCTGTCGGGTGGTAATCCCCTACCTGGACTACTATGGGGAAACGGCCTTTTCTGCCCGGCTGCGGGACCGCGGCGGCATGGGCTGGTGTCCGTCGTTGGAGATAGATATCCACGAATCCGGCGATTTCTCCGGGCCGCTGACCTATTACGTCTCCGGTCTGGCGGAGGACCATTTCTGGTGCAATACCCAGGGCCAGCGGTTTGACAGGCTTTGACCTCCGGAGTCATGAAGGTGGTATGCGTGGGATGATGCCGGAAAGTGGAAAAAAAGAGGCGGAACGCAGAAATGCGGTCCGTCTCTTTTTTATTCCGGATTTACAGGTCAGTCCTGGGGCTTGACGATGGCGATGTGCAGCTCGTCCAATTGTTTCTGCGTGACCTCGCTGGGGGCGCTCATCATCACGTCCTGGGCGTTTTTGTTCATGGGGAAGGGGATGATCTCCCGAATGGAGTCCTCCCCGGCCAGCAGCATCACCATGCGATCCACGCCGGGGGCAATGCCCGCATGGGGCGGCGCGCCGTAGGTGAAGGCGTTGTACATGGCGGGGAACTTGGCCTTTACGTCCTCCTCGCCCAGCCGGACCATCTCAAAGGCCTTAATCATGATCTCCGGGTCATGATTCCGGACCGCGCCGGAGCTGAGCTCCACGCCGTTGCACACTAGGTCATACTGGTCGGCGGTGATGCTGAGGGGATCGATCTCGCCCCGCTCCGCCTTCAGCAGGACCTCCAGCCCGCCGGAGGGCATGGAGAAGGGGTTGTGGCAGAACTCCAGCTCGCCGGATTCCTCGCCGATCTCGTACATGGGGAAGTCCACAATCCAGCAGAAGGCGTACTGCTCACGGTCCATGTGACCGGGGACGGCGGCGCCCAGAGTCTTTACCAGCGTGCCGGCGGTCTTTTGGGCAGCGCCCAGCTTGCCGGCGGACAGGGCCAAGAAGTCGTTGGGCTTCAGACCCAGGGCAGAGACCACAGACTCCTTGATGGGCTGGACAAACTTGGCGATGCCGCCCACGATTTCGCCGTTTTCGTCCAGGCGGAACCAGTAGGGCTTGCCGCCGGAGACCACCTCCACATCCGCCAGGGTCTTGTCGATGAATTTCCGGGTCTCGTGGAAATCGCTGACCACCACGGCCTTCACCACGTTGCCCTCGAAGGGGCCGAAGCCGCAGGCGCCCAGCAGGTCGGTGACGTCCTGCACCGTCAGGTCGATGCGCAGGTCCGGCTTGTCGGAGCCATACTTCTCCATGGCCTCGGTGTAAGGGATACGCATGAAGGGCGCGGAGCTGGCCCGGTCGTATTTGCCGTACTTGGCAAAGATGGGGGGCAGCACGTCCTCCAGCACGGCGAATACGTCATCCTGAGAGGCAAAGGCCATCTCCATGTCCAGCTGGTAAAACTCACCGGGGGAGCGGTCCGCCCGGGCGTCCTCGTCCCGGAAGCAGGGGGCGATCTGGAAGTACCGGTCAAAGCCGGAGGTCATCAGCAGTTGCTTGAACTGCTGGGGCGCCTGGGGCAGGGCGTAGAACTTGCCGGGGTGGTTCCGGGCGGGCACCAGATAGTCCCGGGCACCCTCCGGGGAGGAGGCGGTCAGGATAGGGGTGGTGATCTCCAGGAAGCCATGCTCTGTCATGGCCTGCCGCAGGGCGGCCACTACCTGGCACCGGAGGATGATGTTGTTCTTCACCGCCGGGTTCCGCAGGTCCAGATAGCGGTACTTCAGGCGGGTGGCCTCGTCGGCCTCCCGGCTGCGGTTGATGGGGAAGGGCAGCTCGTTGTGCTGGCAGCGGCCCAGCACCTCAATTTTGCCGGGCACCACCTCGATCTCGCCGGTGGGCAGCTTGGCGTTCTTGCTGTCCCGCTCCCGGACGGTGCCCTCCACGGAGATGGTGGATTCCTTATTGATGGACTTCAGCAGGGCCACCATGTCGGCGGTCTCCGCCACCACCTGAGTGGTGCCGTAGAAGTCCCGGACCACGGCGAAGGCCAGCTCACTGCCTACCTCCCGGAGGTTTTCCAGCCAGCCGCAAATCTTTACGGCCTTGCCGGCGTCGGAGAGCCGCAGCTCTCCGCAGGTATGGGTGCGATTCTGTGTCATGATTGTGGATTCCTTTCTGTGTGGAAATGTGATTACAAATAGAAATTTATATAAAAAATATTACGAATTGGGATCATATTTCGCTGTCAGAGCCCAGAGCTGTTCCCCAAGGCCCCTGCCAACGGCCTCTCCGTCCGGGACGGTGCAGCCGTAGAAGTCCGCCTGTCCCGGAGCAGCATAGGACCACTCCCGGACGGTAAAGTTCAGCACAGCAAAATCGCCATCTGTACCGGCGAGGGAGAGGGAGAACATCCAGTCTCCCGCCTCATAGGAGACGGACCCATGGCTGGCATTCACCGCCTGAGCAAGGGGCTTGATTAGAGGGTCTGTCAGAGAACGGCAGAAGGAGAGGTCTTGGAGCTGTTCCAGCAGGGCCGCCCCCTCTGGGGAAGTGAGGGGCACCGACACCGTGGCGGTCTCTGGCTCCTGGGTCCAGTCCCCCAGGGAGCGGATCAGGACGTTGATCTCTTGGAGTTCCTGGCCCTTCAGCAGGTCCGGCAATGTTACCGGACGGCTGTACCAGATCGCGGCAACCAGCAGCAGGACCAACAAAGGCACCCAGACACGCTTCCGGTTCTTCATAGAAACACCTCTAGTAAATACTGCTTGTATTTTTTATAGAAAATATTTCTGCTTGGACTGCTTGAGATGCGATTTGGTTGTCTCCGCAGGTGAAATTCGGCGTTAAAGTATCTCTGTGGGGCAGGGAATTACTCCTGGATGACGGTGCCCTTTTCCCGTTCCGCGAGACCCGCCTTAATGCGGTAGACGGTGGCGGCGGGTTCCAGCTTTGTCTGCTCGCCGGTGGCCATGTCCTTGCAGGCCACCACGCCGGAGCTGATCTCGTCCTCCCCCAGAAAGATCACATAGGGGATGCCCAGCTTGTCGGCATAGGCGATTTTCTGCTTGAATTTCTTTTCCTCGCAGTGGAGCTGGGCGCGGATGCCGTTTTCCCGCAGCAGGGTGGCCAGGGAGATGGCAGCGGACAGGTCCTCCGTCATGGGCAGGATCAGCACATCTGCCGGAGCGGTGGGCAGGTCCGGATTCAGCATACCCTGTTCTCCCAGCACATAGAACAGCCGGGTCAGGCCGATGGAGATGCCCGCGCCGGGAAGCTGGCGGTCCGTGTAATACTCCGCCAGATTGTCGTACCGGCCGCCGGAACAGACGGAGCCGATCTCAGGGTGATCCAGCAAGGTAGTCTCGTAGACGGTGCCGGTGTAGTAGTCCAGGCCCCGGGCGATGGTCAGGTCCACGGCGAAATTCTCCGCCGGGACGCCGAAGTCCGCCAGATACCGGACCACCGTGTTCAGTTCCTCAAGACCCTGGTCGAAGATTTCGTTCCGGCCCCGGTAGCCCTCCAAAGCGGAGAGAACGGCGTCGTTTCCGCCGGAGATGGCGATAAACTTCAGGATCTCGTCGGCGTCGGACGGAGCCACGGTGAGGTCGCCGGTGAGGATGGCCTTCACCTTTTCCGGCCCGATTTTGTCCAGCTTGTCTACGGTGCGCATGATGTCGCCGGATTTCTCCGTCAGGCCCAGCATGGCGTAGAAGCCGTTGAGGATCTTCCGGTTGTTCACCCGGATCTGGAACCGCTTCAGTCCCAGGGTGGAGAAGGTCTTGTAGATGATGGCGGGGATCTCCGCCTCATTGATGATGGAGAGCCTGCCATCTCCGATGATGTCGATGTCCGCCTGATAGAACTCCCGGAAGCGGCCCCGTTGGGCCCGCTCACCCCGGTACACCTTGCCGATCTGATACCGGCGGAAAGGGAAGGTCAGGTCGTTGTAGTGGAGGGCCACATACTTTGCCAGGGGGACCGTCAGGTCGAACCGGAGTGCCAGATCCGCGTCGCCCTTCTGGAAGCGGTAGATCTGCTTCTCCGTCTCGCCGCCGCCCTTGGCCAGCAGTACCTCGCTGGACTCGATCACCGGGGTGTCCAGGGGGGTAAAGCCATAGAGGGAATAGGTACGGCGGAGGATCTCCATGATCCGCTCCATCTGCTGCTGTGGTCCGGGCAGCAGTTCCATAAAGCCGGACAGTGTCCGTGGGGTCATTTTAGCCATCGTCAAAACTCCTTTTTCGTGGGATGCGGGTCGCTGCCCGGGATGCACCGCGGGCGCAAAATGATAAAACGCTCCCGTCCCGCGGCTTTGGGACGAGAGCGATTCCGCTTCGTGGTGCCACCCAAATTCAAGGCCTATAGAGCCTCCTTTTTGCCTCCTGTGCTACGGGGAGGGTGCCGTGGGCGTCTCCGCCCCCGCTCCGCCGCTGTCCTTCGTCCAGGCCGGCCGGGCCGCTCTCAGCGGTGCGCCCCTCTCTGTGGGGCCGGCGATTGGAGTACTGCTGCGGCATCCGCGCGGTGCAAATGAATCAACAGGGTGATTGTATGCGCTTTGGGGAAAAATGTCAAGCGATGGGACGGTTGGAGGGATTGACGATGCAGCGCCAGTCCAAATCGCCCCGGGCCAGACCCAGCACCAGCGCCTCCGCCGTGGCCAGATTGCTGGCAAAGGGGATGTTGTTCTGGTCGCACAGCCGGGAGATATAGGAAACATCTCCCACCATAGCCTCGTTGTTGGGGTCGTTGAAGAAGAGTACCAGGTCGAATTCGTTGTATGCGATCCGGGCGCCGATCTGCTGGCTGCCGCCGTGGGCGTAGGACAGGAAGCAGTGGACATTCAGGCCCGTGGCGTCGGCCACCATGTGGCCAGTGGTGTTGGTGGCGTAAATGTTGTGGTGGGACAGGATGCCGGCGTAGGCGGTGCAGAACTGCACCATCAGCTCCTTCTTGTTGTCGTGGGACATGAGGGCGATGTTCATGAAAGACTCCTTTCTCTATCTGATCCGCAGCAGGGGGACCCGTTCCCCCTGGAGGCGTTTCGCAATGTTGCGGTAGGCAGTCGCGGCGCTCTGGCCGTCCGCCAGCAGGATGGGCACACCCCGGTTCATACACAGCGGCAGGGCGTCATCCTCGGGGACCACTCCCAGCAGCGGCAGGCCGGCCTTGTCGATGGCATCGTCAATGGTGGCGTGGAGCTGGCGCAGCAGCTTTTTGCGCACCCGATTCACCACCAGGTGCAGGGCGCCTGATGGGAAGCGATCCAGCTCCATGACGGTGTGCTGGGCGTCCCGCAGGGAGGAGGCGTCCGCAGTGGTCACCACCACGCAGCGGTCCGCGGCGCAGGTGGCCAGCTGAAAGCCCCGCCCCAGGCCCGCAGGTGCGTCCAGCAGACAGAAGTCAAACCGCCTGCGTACCTCCCGCAGCAGATCTGCCATCTGGATCTCCGTCACCGGGCGACCATGGGGACGCGCCGGCGCGGTCAGCAGGAAAAGGCCGGGGATCTTGGGGTGTTCCACAGCGGCCAGTTCCAGGGAACAGCGGTTCTGCGCCACGTCTGAGAAGTCCATCAGCGTCCGGTCCGACAGGCCCAGGGCCAGATCCAGATTCCGCAGACCGATGTCGCAGTCCAGGCACAGCACCCGCCGGCCAGATAGGGCGAGAGCCGCGCCTACACCCGCCGTAAAGGAGGTCTTTCCGGTGCCGCCCTTTCCGGATGCGACGGCAATGCACTGTCCTGGAGACGTCATCAGGCGGCACTTCCTTTCAACTGCTCACAAATGTATTATAAGGGATTCTTCTTGATTTTTGCAAACATTCTCGGATATTTTTCCGGAGTTTTTTTCACTTTTTCCACCACGATCAGCCGGTGGCGCACATCTGTACCGGGGATGGCATAGTCCCGGACCGCCTCCACGGCGCCGCCCAGGATCGCAATGGCGTGCTGTGCGGCGGCCAGCTCCGCGTCTGACTCCACGGATTTCATGGCCAGGAACTTCCCGCCGGGCTTTACCAGCGGCAGGCACAGCTCACACAGCACCGGCAGGGCCGCCACTGCCCGGGAGACCGCTAAATCGAAGATTTCCCGGTGCTCCGCGGCAAATTCCTCCGCCCGGGCGTGGACGCAGGCTACATCGGGGAGGTCCAGCTCCCGGCACACCGTCTCCAGGAACTGGATGCGCTTGTTCAGGGAGTCCAGCAGCGTCAGGCGGATGGAGGGCTCCAGCACCCGCAGGGGCAGACCGGGAAAACCGGCACCGGTGCCGACGTCCACCACGGACTTTCCGGAAAAGGACTCCAGGGTCAGCAGGGCGGCGCTGTCCAAAAAGTGGAGAGTGGCCACATCCTCCGGGTCCGTAATGGCGGTGAGGTTCATCACCTTGTTGGTCTCGATCAGCAGATCCCCATACCGGACCAGAGCAGGGATTCCCTCCACAGGGAGGTTCAGGGCGGCAAGACCCGATTGCAGGCGCTGTTCCATCATGTCCTCTCCTTCAGCAGGTCTCGGATCTCCGCCAGCAGCACTTCCTCCTGCGAGGGCTGGGGCGGGGGAGGAGGAGCGGCCTCCTTCTTTCGGTGGAAGCGGTTGATAGCTTTGATGAGGCAGAAGACCGCAAAGGCGATGATGAGGAAGTCCAGAATAGTGGAGAGAAAAGAGCCGTAATTGATGGCAACAGCGGCGCGCACTTCGTTGCCGCCGGCGTCATACACCGCCTCCCGCAGGACCCATTGCCATTGGGAGAAGTCCGCGCCGCCGGTGAGCAGGGAGAGCAGGGGCATCAGGATATCGTTGACCAGGGAGGTGGAAATTTTGCCGAAGGCGCCGCCGATGATGACGCCCACCGCCATATCCAGCACATTTCCTCTGGCAATGAATTGGCGAAACTCCGCCAGGAAGCCGGTGGTCTTTTTGGTAAGTTCAGTCATGGGACTCTCCTGTGTGAAATGAATGGGCACCTGTGTACGTATACTGTAACCATTGGAGCCCAAGGCTTTCAGAGATTTGACCCGAATGGAGCCGCTGGAGGGGCACCGAATGATCCGGAGCAGGGCTGCGCGCCGCTCCAACGGCTGGAAACGGGTTCAACGATTTGTATAAATAAAACAAAAAATTACAAATTGGATTTTTTTGCGGGGACCAGCAATTCCTTGCCGCCCATATAGGGCCGCAGGACCTGGGGGATGCGGACAGTGCCGTCGGCCTGGAGGTTGTTCTCCAGGAAGGCGATCAGCATCCGGGGCGGGGCCACGCAGGTGTTATTCAGGGTGTGGCACAGCTGCATTTTGCCATTTTCATCCTTATAGCGGATGCGCAGACGGCGGGCCTGGGCGTCCCCCAGATTGGAGCAGGAGCACACCTCAAAGAACTTCTGCTGGCGGGGAGACCAGGCCTCGATATCGCAGGACTTGACCTTTAGATCTGCCAGGTCGCCGGAGCAGCACTCCAGCTGCCGCACCGGAATATCCAGAGAGCGGAACAGCTCCACGGACATCCGCCACAGCTTCTCATACCAGTCCTTGGACTCCTCGGGCTTACAGACTACGATCATCTCCTGCTTTTCAAACTGGTGGATGCGGTAGATGCCACGCTCCTCGATGCCGTGGGCACCTTTCTCCTTGCGGAAACAGGGGGAGTAGGAGGTAAGGGTCTGGGGCAGGCTCTCAGCCGGCAGGATCTGGTCAATGAACCGGCCGATCATGGAGTGCTCGCTGGTGCCGATCAGGTACAGGTCCTCCCCTTCGATCTTGTACATCATGCCGTCCATGTCTGTCTGGCTCATAACGCCCTCCACCACGTTGCCGTGGATCATGAAGGGGGGGATGCAGTAGGTGAAGCCCTTGTCGATCATGAAGTCCCGGCCGTAGGCCAGCACCGCCTCATGGAGCCGGGCAATGTCGCCCAGCAGGTAGTAAAAGCCGCTGCCGGAGACTCGCCCGGCGGCATCCAGGTCGATGCCGTTGAAGGACTCCATGATATCCACGTGGTAGGGAATGGGGAAGTCGGGGACTTCACATGCTCCGAACCGCTGGACCTCTACATTTTCGCTGTCATCCTTGCCGATGGGCACGGAGGAATCGATCATCTGGGGGATCAGCAGCATATTGTGATGGAGCTTTTCCTCCAGCTCCGTCTCCTGTTTCTCCAGCTCTGCCAAGCGGTCCGCCTGTTCCTTCACCTGCTGCTTGACAGCCTCGGCCTCCGCCAGCTTGGCGGGGTCCTTTTTGGCCTGGCCCATCAGCATGCCGATCTGCTTGCTGAGTGTGTTTCGGTTGGAGCGGAGCTGATCCGCCTCCGCAATGGCGGCCCGGCGCTTGGAGTCCAGGTCCAGGACTTCGTCTACCAGGGGAAGCTTGGCATCCTGAAACTTCTTTTTGATATTTTCACGGACGGCATCCGGATTCTCCCGGATAAATTTGATATCCAGCATGATGATTCTCTCCTCAATTTATTGATGTTGCATGTTTCACGTGAAACAATGGCCAGCCGTTGACTGCTCAACGGGCCTCTGCTGCTTCCTTCAGCTGCGCATACCGCTGGGAGGGAGGGGTGACACCCTCCTCAGCAGTCTCAGGCAGTGCGTCCCGGTATTCAGACGCCTCGAAGGCGTCGATGCTGGCTTGACAGCCCGCCAGATCTCCCGCAGAATACTGCTGCTGAATGGTGTACAGAGCCAGCAGTGCCTGGTTCTCCCGCTGGGCCTCCGCCAAGGCGGCGTCAGTTTCCTCTGCGGAGGACTCCAGCGCGTCGATGGTGGTCTGGGCTTCATCCAGCTGGTTTTGCAGGTCCAGCAGGGCGTCCTGCGTGGCCTGTACCTCCTGCATGGCAGTGACAGAGTCCTGAAGTTCCCCAAGCACCTCGGAGTTGCTCCGCTGGTGCATTAGAAAGGACAGCGCCATCAGCAGAAAGGCCACGATGAACAGGATCATGATATAGATGACAACGGGTTTTTTCCCGGTGGAGGGCGTTTCCTCCGGAGCAGAGGAGGGTGTCTCCGCTTCGTCTCCGCTGCGCTTTTCAAATTTCATGGCAGATCATCCTTTCCCAATCAGGGGGTTTTCGTTTGCTTTGCCCGGAGCATCGCCAGGGCCTCCAGCAGGTCGTTGAGGTCGTCGATGCCGTAGTATTCCAGCTCAATCCGGCCCTTTTTGCGGCCGGTGACGATCCGCACCCCCCGGCCCAGCTTGGAGCTCAACTCCTTCTGCGCCTCCGCGGCATAGTCGATTCCCTTCGGCGCGGGGGCTTTTTCCGGCTTTTCCAGACTCAGCCGCTTGGCCAGGGCCTCCGTCTGGCGGACAGAGAGGCCGCCGGAGATCACGGCGCCAGCGGCGTTTTCCTGCAGGGCGGGGGAGAGGGGCAGCAGCGCCCGGGCGTGACCGGCGGAGAGCTTTCCCTCCTCCACCAGCTTGGCCACCGGCGGCGTCAGGGACAGCAGCCGCAGCGCGTTGGCCACGGCGCTGCGGGATTTGCCCACTCGGGACGCGGCCTCCTCCTGGGTCATGTGATACGTTTCCATCAGGGACTGGAAGCCAGCGGCTTCCTCTATGGGGTTCAGATCCTCCCGCTGGAGGTTTTCGATCATGGCCAGCTCGGCGGCCTTGCGGTCATCGGCCTCCATGACAATGACGGGCACTTCCTGAAGGCCCGCCAGCCGCGCAGCCCGCCAGCGCCGCTCTCCAGCGATGATCTGATAGTAGCCGGAGGCCAGCTTCCGGACGGTAAGAGGCTGGATGATACCGTGCTCTCGGATGGAGTCGGCCAGTTCTGCCAGGGATGCCTCGTCAAAGTGCTTGCGGGGCTGGGAGGAACAGCTTTCCACCTGGGAAATGGGCAGGTACAGGCTGCCGGTGCTCTCCGCCTTCAATACGTCGTCGCCCAGCAGGGCGCCGAGACCCCGGCCGAGGCCGGAGGGTTTCTTGGATGCCATGGGAACGCTCCTTTCCAGAGAATCAGGCGCTTTGCTTTTTCAGAAACTCCGCCGCAAAGGCGGTGTAGGCCTCCGCGCCCCGGGAGGTCCGATCATAGGCGGTGATGGGCTTGCCGTGGCTGGGCGCCTCGCTGAGGCGCACGTTCCGGGGGATCACAGTGGCATAGACCTTGCCGGGGAAGTAGTGCTTCACTTCCTCCGCCACCTGCAAGGCCAAATTGGTCCGCCCGTCAAACATGGTCAGCAGCACGCCGTCCAGTTCCAGCCGGGGATTCAGGGACCTGCGGACGATCCGCACCGTGTTCATCAGGTCACTGAGGCCCTCCAGAGCGTAGTATTCGCCCTGCACCGGCACCAGGATGGCGTCCGCGGCGCAGAGGGCGTTCAGCGTCAGCAGTTCCAGAGAGGGGGGGCAGTCGATGAACAGGAAGTCGTAGCGATCTTTTACCTTGTCCAGCGCGTCCCGCAGAAGGAATTCCCGGCGCTCCATGCCGATCAGTTCGATCCCGGCGCCGGCCAGCGCCTTGTTGGAGGGGAGAACATCGCCGTATTTGGTGTGCACCAGGGCGGCCTCCACCGGCACTTCGCCGATCAGGGCATCGTAGATTCCCTTGGAGACCGTCTTGTCCACGCCCATTCCAGAAGTGGAATTGGCCTGAGGATCAAAATCACACAGGAGGATGCGCTGCCCGGCCTCCGTCAAGGCCGCGGCGAGATTCACACAGGTGGTTGTTTTCCCCACGCCGCCTTTTTGATTCACAATCGCAATGGTTTTTGCCACGTGGGCACCTACTTTCTGAAAATACCCAATAAGGTAGAAATGCTTATGCTCATTTATTATAGCAAGCGTGGACGGCCGTTGCAAGGAGAAAAGCGGAAAAGCAGAGAAAAGGAAGAGAAAATGTTTCACGTGAAACAAACGGCAGAAAAAGAGCCGCGGATGTTTCACGTGAAACATCCGCAGCCGGTCACAGCAAAAGACGGCAGCCCCAGGGCGGCAGCTGCAAGTGCAGAACACCGCCGGAACAGGGAAGAGTATCTCCGGTGAGGAGATCAGTGGGGCCAGCGCCTTCCCACAGCAGTGTGACAGTGTGGGAGTCCGGTGAGGCGTTGACGGCTGTGGTCAGCCGCTGGTCACCGTTCTGCCGGGCAAAAATCAACAAAGGACCTGCGGTGTAGAGCCAGGAGATGGTGCCGGACTGCAGGGCTGGATACGCATTCCGCAGGGCACCCAGCCGGGTGAACCACGCCAGCAGGTCCCGGTCTTCCCGGCCCCAGGGGTAGGTTCCCCGATTCAGAGGGTCCTCAAAGCCCTCCATCCCGGCCTCATCCCCGTAATAGATCATGGGAGAGCCGGGGAAGGTGAACAGCACCAGCGCCGCCAGCCGCAGCTTGGCGATGCCCGCTGCCCGCTCCCGGGGCAAAAGCCGGTAGGAGGCCCGCTCCGCCTTGGTGTCCGGCGTTCGGTCCGCACCCAGCAGCGTCAGGATGCGGGGGGTATCGTGGGTGCCCAAAAAGTTCATGGCGGAGTAAAAGGCCGCCGGAGGATAGTTCTCCCGCAGGGTCTCCATGGCCTCCCGAAAGTCATCGGCATCCCCGCCGGAGACATAGGCCAGCAGCGCCGTGCGGAAGGGGTAGTTCATCAGCCCGTGGGTCTCACTGCCCAGCAGATACCGCCGCCGCTGGGAGTAGGCGATCTTATTGGAGCCGTCCTCCCACACCTCGCCGATCAGGACGCTGTCAGGGGCCGTCTCCTCCATGGCGGCGCGGATCTTCTCCAGAAACCAGTCCGGCAGCTCATCCGCCACATCCAGCCGCCAGCCGGAAGCTCCGGCACGCAGCCACCGGCGGATAATGGAGTCCTTGGCGTCAATGATGAAATCCACATAAGAGGGAGAGGACTCCTCCACCGCTGGCAGAGTGCGGATGCCCCACCAGGAGTCGTAGGAATCCGGCCAGTGGTGGAACCGGTACCAGCTGTACCAGGGAGAATCCTGGCTCTGGGCTGCACCCAGGGTGGGGTAATAGCCGTCGGCATTGAAGTACATGCTCTGGGATCCGGTGTGGTTGAACACGCCGTCCAAAATCACCCGCATCCCCCGCTGTCGGGCCTGGGCGCAGAGAGCGCGGAAATCGGCCTCCGTGCCCAGCATGGGGTCGATGCGGGTATAGTCCGCTGTGTTATAACGGTGGTTGGAGGCAGACTCGAAAATGGGGCAGAGGTACAGCGTGGTGACACCAAGGGCCTTCAAATCGTCCAGTTTCGAAGTGATCCCCGCCAGAGTGCCACCAAAGAAGTCCCGGTTGCGGATCTCCCCATCCGGATCCGGCCGCCACTCCGGCGTGTCATCCCAGTCCTCGTGGACCCAGCGCCGTCCAACCAGACCCGCAGGGTCCACGGGTGCCAGACGGCAGAAACGATCTGGGAAAATTTGGTATGTCACACCTGCCCCAAACCAGCCGGGCGTACGGCTTTCCTGGTAGACTGTCAGCTGCCAGGACACGGCCTGTCCGTCACTGCGGTAGCCGGTCTTGTCCAGCAGACAGCCGGTGCCGTCCTCCCGCCAGAAGCGGAAGTGATACCAGAGAAGATCGGGCAGCTCCGGCGCGGTCAGTGTGGCGGAAAAGCAAAGCCGCTCGCCTGCGGGGCCCTCCAGGGGTAGTTCCTGCTCCCGCTGCGTCCCGGAAAACTCACAGGAGAGGACCAGTGCGCAGTGGGAAAAGCCCTCCGTGGCCAGGGGGCGGCAGTGAAAGGTGACCGCCGTTCCGCAGGGGACGGCGCCGAAGGGCTCCTTGCACAGGTCGCAGCGGGGATCAAAGACAAAGGGTTCGCTCATGGGGATGCGTCTCCTTACGGAAGCAGTTGGTTTTCGCCGGTGACGGCACTGCCGGTCTCGTCGGCGGTAAAGTAAGCGTTGAGAATATCCACGCCCGTGGTGGCCAGATTGGAGCCCCAGGTGGCGTGCTCAATGACGATGGCCACGGCGATCTCCGGATCGTCATAAGGGGCGAAGCAAACGAAGACGCCGTTTTCGGTCTGGTTGCCGCCCAGCTCGGAGGTGCCGGTCTTGGCGCCGGCAGTGACCACACAGTTCCGGAAGGCATTGTAAACAGAGCCGCCGGGCTGGGTGTAGCCCAGCATGCCCTTTTTCACCGCCTCTAGCGTGGAATCCTGCATGGAGACCACGTTGGTGGGCGCCGTGTCGCCCACAGCCAGGACCTCCGTATTGTCATAGGACTTCACGGCCTTCAGCAGGTGGGCCTTGCAGTGCTGTCCGCCGGAGGCCAGTGTGGCGATGTAGTTGGCAAGCTGGAGGGGCGAGTAGAGCTGGTTGGCCTGGCCGAAGGTGGCCCAGGGGGTCTGGTCGTGGCCCGCCTCATTGCTGGGCAAGGTACCGGCGTAATCACCAATCTCAATGCCGGTGTGCTCTCCCAGGCCGAAGGCCTGCAGATACTCCCGGAAGGTGTCCATGCCCATTCGGTATCCCATCTCCGCGAAGAAGTAGTTGCAGGACTTGGTGATGGCCTCCGTCACATTGATGAGACCGTGGTTGCCGCCGGCGCAGTTGGCGCCGCTGTGGGTGGGGTCGTTGGGATAGACCCACCGGCTGGGAGAGTAGATCTCCTGGGTGGGAGTAATGATCCCCTTCTCCAGCGCGGCCACGGCCGTCAGGGGCTTGATGGTGGAGCCGGGGACGTACGTCCCGTTGGTGGCGCGGTTTGTGAAGGGGCGGGCAGGGTCATTGTAGAGAGCCGCGTAGATGCTGCTCTGTCGGAATGTGGAGAGATCATAGGTGGGATAAGAGGCCAGGGCCAGAACTTCCCCCGTGCCCACCTGTACCACCGCCACGGCGCCGCCCCGGGTCTCATCCCCATCCTCCCCGGTCATCCGGGTGATGGTGGCGGCCAGGGCGTCCTCCGCCGCCTGCTGGAGGTCCAGGTCGATGGTCAGCTCCACAGTGTTGCCGGGCACCGGCTCCTTGGAGTAATACTCGCCGGTGATCTTGCCGTCCTCGTTCAGGGAGACCACCCGGGTGCCGTCGGTGCCCTTGAGATGGGATTCAAAGGCCGCCTCCACGCCGTCCTTGCCCACATAGTCGTTCCAGTTATATCCCTCGCCCAGGGCCTCCTTTTCCGCACTGTCGTTGATTTTTCCGAGATACCCCAGGATATGCGCCCCGTAGGTCGTCTCGTACTCCCGCACGGAGGAGGGGGTGATCTTGGCTCCGGCGTAGTCGCCGTCGTTCAGCAGGGAGATCAGCTCCGCGTCGATATCCTCCGCCAGCACATAGGCGTCCGTTCTGGCGAGATTTCGGCTGCGGATCTCGTACTGGACGCCCAGCACCAGCCGGGCCTCCTCCACGGAAAAAGAGGCGGAGAGGCCGAAATCCTTCCGCATCAGGGCGATCAGCCGCGTGGCGGAGAGACCGGACCCTTCCAGCATGGCGCCGGTCAGCTGACTGGAGGTCAGCTCCTCCAGCAGGGCCTGGGCCTTGCCGGCCTGATCCAGCTCCTCATCCGCCAGGATGTCGTCGGCGGGGTTTTCCCTGTTGCCCTCCTCGTCCGTGGTCTCCAGCAGGGCAGGATGCTCCAGCAGATAGGCGGCCAGGGCGTTCGCGGCCTCGTCCAGATCCTTCAGATAGGTGAGAAAGCGGCTCCTGGCCGCGCTGTCCAGGGAGTCGATGGTGTAGGCGAAGGGGGCGGAGCGGGAGATGGGCAGAGAATCCACCCAGTTGATCCCCCGGCTCTGACACAGCTGCAGCAGCCGCAGGAGGGACTCGTTGGCATCTTCGTCCTTCTCCAGCAGGGAGGCGTCAAAGGTCAGGTTGTAGGAGGAGCGGCTGGACACCAGCACCTTGCCGTTTCGGTCGGTAATGTTGCCCCGGGCGGCCTCCACGGTCTCCGACCGGGCGATGCTGCGGACGGAGCTGGCGTAGTAATAGTCGTAATTGTTCACCTGCGTGTCGTACAGGACCCCGATGTAGACCGCAGCCACAATGAAAAACAGGGCTGCCAGAACATACAGGCGCAGATGATGGGCTTCCTTATGGTCCATAGACAGCCTCCTTCTCAGTCATCCAGGTGGGTGCGGCGGAACACGGCAGAGAACAGCAACACCACCGGGACCACCAGCAGGATGGAGACGCAGACCTCCCGCAGGAAGACCTGGGCCCCCGCAGCCCAGGCGGCTTTCCCCCCGGCCCACAGCACGACACAGTGAAAGGCGTCTGTGAGGAGGAAGGAGAGCACGGAGGTGACCACCCCACAGAGAAAGCCCGCCGGCAGCAGGCTCTGGGAGATCAGCGCCGCGCATAGCCCCGCCGCGGGAAAGATCAGGGTGTAAAAGCAGGGGATGGACGCCGGCAGCAGCAGGTCGCACAGCACTCCCACCGTCAGGGCGTAGACGGAGGCGGGGAGGGGACCCTCATACATACCCAGGACCGCCACCAGGATGGGGAACACAAAGGGAATGACGCCCCAGAGGGTGATCCGCTGGAGCACCGCCCCCTGGAGCAGGAAGAATACTGCCGTGGCCCCGGCATACAGGGCCCATTTGAAAATGGTCTCATTCCGCGCCAGCAATGCCGGAGCCTCCTTTCCGAACAGGTGGGGACATCCGTCCCATCAGGTCTGGATGTCAAAGGATTTGATGACGAAGACCTCCACCAGACTGTCAAAGTCGGCGGCGGGTTCCAGCACCGCGTAGGAGGCGGCGCCGGAGTCGCTGAGCTGCACCTCCTCCACTGTGCCGACAGAGAGGCCGGAGGGATAATACCCGCCCAGGCCGGAGGTGACCACCAGATCGCCGCCCAGCAGCTGACAGTCCGCGGGCAGATAGTCCAGCCGCAGGCGGTTCTCCCGCATCAGGGAGAAGTCGCCCACCGCCAGCCCCAGGTCCTTGGTGCGGAACACCTGGGCGCCCAGGGAGGTGTCCGTGTCCACGATGGTGAGGACCGTGCACCAGTTGAGTCCCACTTCGCTGACCACACCCACCAGGGCATACGTCTCGTCGATGACGCAGTCGTTCACTTCGACGCCGTGATCCGTGCCGATGTTCAGTGTCAGGGAGGAGGTCCAGTTGGTGACCGTGCGCTCCGTGACGGAGGCCGTCTCCAGCTCCAGGTCATAGTTCTGGGGCCGCAGGTTCAGCAGATCCCGCAGGCGGGCGTTTTCCTCATTGTTGGTCTGAGCCAGGCGGTTCTGAGCCTTGAGGATGGCGTTTTCCCGCCGCAGGGCGGCGTTCTCCTCCTCCAGGGCGGTGACGTCCTGATAGTAGTTCTGCTTGTCTGTGATCCAGCCTGTCACAGCGGTGTAGGCCGACCGGAAGGGGGAGGCGATGATCCCCGCCAGATTGGACAGGGGAGAGGAGGTGTTGGAGAAAAAGGACATGAGGGACAGGCTCACGGCGATCACCGCCGTGGCGAACAGGACCCAGATGCCGTGTTCCCGAAAAAATTTCTTCAAAGGAAACCCTCCTGATCGTTGGTCAGCAGAAGAAATGGACGCCGAACCGCTCCAGCATCCGGCTCAAGCGCAGGACCGGCAGACCCATCACGTTGAAAAAGTCACCGTCCAGCCGCTCCACCAGAAGGGCACCCAGCCCCTGGACGCCGTAGGCCCCGGCTTTGTCCATGGGCTCGCCGGTGCGGATGTAGCCCCGGAGCTCCGCCTCCGCGGCAGGGCGGAAATACACGTCGGTGGACGCGCTCTCCGTCAGGATCTCGCCGCCCCGGCGGACGGTGACGCCGGTGCATACCGTGTGGCGGCGGCCCTGGAGGGCCGTCAGCATCCGCAGGGCGTCCGCCTCGTCCACAGGCTTGCCGAGACGCTGGTCGTCCAGAAACACCATGGTGTCGGCAGTGATGATGATTTCCTCCGGTGTGCAGAGAGCGGCGGCCGCGTCGGACTTCTCCCGGGAGATGTACTCCACCGTCTCCCGGGGGGAGAGGCCGGCGGGATAGGTCTCCTCTGTCTGAGGCACCCGGATGTCAAAGTCCGTGATGCCGATGCGCTGGAGCAGCTCCTGCCGCCGGGGAGAGCCGGAGGCCAGTACGATCTTTGCCATGGCCGCGCCCTCACTTTCCGGTGGAGCCGAAGCCGCCCCGGTCGGGACCGTCCAGATGCTCCACTTTGGTGAAGGTCAGCCGGGGCTGGTTTTTCATGATGCGGAACTGGCAGATCCGGGCGTTTTTCTCAATGGTCACATCCCGGGTGGCGTAGGCGGGCATCCGCCACTGGTCACCGTCGCCCCGGTAGGTGTAGTCTACCACGCCCATGGAGTTGGTCTGCAGAATGCCGTAATTCTTAAAGGTGGAGCTGCGGGGGACGATGTGGGCTTCATACCCCTCCGGCAGGGCGATGGCCACCCCCAAGGGGATCAGCCGGAACTCCCCGGCCTTCATAGTCACGGTTTCCGCCGCATGTAGGTCGATCCAGTCGGACTTGCCCTCCACGTAGCACAGCTCGTCGATGTCATCTGTGAAATATTTTACCTTGATCTCTTCCATGTCAAACTCCAAAATAAATACGGTTTGTATAATATAAAATAAAATTTATGAATTGTATAGGAAATATGATGCTGTCAGGCGGTTAACCCCATTGGATGCAGGAGACAAGTCCCGCTGATGGGCGGACAGATGCATCCCTGCTTTTATCAGTGTAAGGTTCCGTGCGGAGGGCTGTACAGCTCAGGGGGCGGAAATCAGGTGGACGATTGCATCCAGCAACAAGGGAACATACATGGCCGCCAGGCAGAGCTGTTCCCAAAGACCCTCACGGGCCACAGCCGTGCCCTGGAAGCGGTCTTTGTCCGAGAGGACAAACAGCGTGAAGAATACCAGCGCCAGCCCCAGGGCGGCAAAGCAGGCCCACGCCATAACCGGGGAGTCTGTCTCCAGCGCCAGCAGCGCCCGCCAGAGGGGTAGGAACAGCAGGGCGAAAAAGCCCAGGGCAGAGGCAATGCCGTGGATCAGGGCAGAGGGATCCGACAGATCTTTGGTGAGCCCGGTGGGAAACAGGGCGGCCAGGATACCGGCGCCCAGGGCGAAGCCGCCCAGGGACACGGCCAATCCCGCCGCCAGCCACCGGGAGGCCGGCGCCGCGCCGACGGCGTAGACGGCGGCAGTGGTCAAAAGCCATATCCCCAGCCACGCCAGCCACAGGCGGTAGACCCGGGCCACGGGACCGCCCCTTCTGCCCAGAACGCTGACCGCCATGGTTCCAGGCCGATAGGCTGGATCCTTCCGGGCCAGCAGGCAGGGAAGCAGAAACTCTCCGCAGAGGGTAAGGATCAAAAGGGTCCAAAACCAGCGGGTATCTATCCAGGCTGCCATTTGATTATTCAACTCCCCGTTCGTAAAGCCCCCGGGTGAAATCCCCCGCGGCGGGCGCGGCATCCAGATAGTTTTGCACGACGGACACGCACTCCTCCGCTGTCTCCGTGGTGAAGCGGAGACGGGCATAGGCCAGTCCCAGCCTGCGGTGCTCCGGCCGGTCCGCCAGATACAGCGGCTTGCTGTTCTGGATTTCCGTCCGGTGGCCGTAGGCGGGCAGCAGGGGAAAAGCGGCGCCGGTGCGGTCGACCAGAACATTGGGCTGGCCGCAGCGGCAGGGGCCGTCCTCCGGGACACAAGGGCCCTGCCGGTCCAGGCGGCAGCCGGTCTCGTTCTGCACCAGGCAGTTCTCCGTAATCATCAGGGGCAGGCGGCCGTAGACAATGGCCTCCGCCCGCAGCACCTTTTTCAGATCCCGGATCTGGGCGAACCGCAGCTCAAAGGACACGCAGGCGCTCTCCAGCTCCTTGTCCTTCAGATAGGCCAGGGACCGGGAATTGAACACATTCAGGCCGTAATCGCCGTAGAGATGGAAGTTCAGGCCCCGCACCAGGGGCAGATGGCCCAGATTTCCGATCAGAACACCGGTAAAGCCCAGAGCCCGGGCCCGCTCCAGCAAGGTGCGGAGCGCAGGCTCGTCCCGGTCCCGCCAGACCCGGGGCAGAACGGCGCACCATTCCGGGCCTTCTCCCGGGAGAGATTCCAGCCGAGGGACCTCTTCCAGCGGGATATAGACCCGGGCCGGGCAGCCCAGCTCCAGCAGGGTGGGGGAGAGCTGCTCCAGCCGGGTCACGGAAATGGTGAGTCGGGGCGCCTCCGCTGTGCAGTCGGCCTCCGGCAGGGGCGGCACCGGCAGCTCCCGGCGCTTGGGCGGCGCAGTGCGGGCGGCG
>NZ_KI271742.1:0-1566 GCF_000469445.2 Oscillibacter sp. KLE 1745
GACGGCGGCACCCAGATGCCGGACATGGTCCGCAGATACTCCAACAAGGGTGTCTTCACCGTCTATAACATCTTCCTGAGCGTGTTGCTGCTGCTGGTCGGCGCGGTGTTCATCTATACCCCCGGCGACATCGCCGCCACCCAGGTCTTCGGCTTCTCCGGCGCGGTGAATGATCCCACCACCTGGATCATCTACGGTGTTATCTTCGTCTACTATCTGATTGCCACCGTGTTCCCCATCGACGCCATCATCGGCCGCATTTATCCCATCTTCGGCGCCATCCTGCTGTTCTCCGCCGTGGGTGTGTTCATCGGCCTGTTCGTCAAGGGCTATCCCCTGCTGAACCTGTGGGATGACTGGCATGGCATCGCGTTCGACGCGTGGGCTGTTGATGCAGCCACCGGTGAGCAGGCGGCCTTCAGCTATGGTCAGTACTTTGACGCCAACCACTTCATCCCCATCTTCTTCATCACCGTGGCCTGCGGCATTCTCTCCGGCTTCCACTCCACGCAGACCGCTATCATCTCCCGCACCATGAAGAGCGAGCGGCAGGGCCGCATGACCTTCTACAATATGATGGTCCTCGAGGGCTTCATCGCCATGATCTGGGCCGCCGCCGCCATGGGTGTGTACAACCTGGGCCTGCAGGAGGTCAATGCCTCTCTGGCTACCGGCACCATCGGCGTGATCTGCAAGGATATCCTGGGGCCTGTGGGCGGCATCATCGCTCTGCTGGGCGTTATTGTTCTGCCCATCACCTCCGGCGATACCGCGCTGCGCTCCCTGCGCCTGTCTGTTTCTGAGTCCCTGCACATCGACCAGAGCTCCAAGGCCAAGCGCCTGGGCCTGTCCGCCATCATCTTTGCGCTGGTGGCTGTGATCCTGGTCTTCGCAAAGAGCAGCCCCAGCGGCTTCAACACCCTATGGCGTTACTTCGCTTGGTCCAACCAGACCCTGTCCCTGTTCGCATTCCTTGGCATCTCTGTGTGGATGTTCGAGAACAGCAAGGCCAAGTGGGTGTGGATCCCCCTGATCCCCGCTGCCTGGTACACCTTCGTCACAGTGACCTACATCGCCAACGCGCAGATCGGCTTCCATATTCCCTGGACGCCCGCTTACATTATCGGTGTCTGCGCTGCTGTGGCCTATGTTGGCATCGTTGTCTGGTACGGCAAGAAGCGCGCTGCCCGGCTCCAGAAGCTGTAAGCTGCAGTGTCTTCCAAAATCAAACCCGTCCCGCCAAAAGGCGGGACGGGTTTTTTACTGCCTGAACTCCCGCATATTTCCAGGTCCGTCCAGCACAAATATTCGTGTTCACATCCTGTCCTTAAAAAAATTTGGAACTTTGTTAGGTGAGGTAAACGAATTTTTAATTGTTTTCTCTGCGATATTAACAAATTCTTTATAAATATGAATAAATTATTTACAACTCCTTTCTTCAGTGCTATGATAAAGCCAGAATCTGTCCGGGAAACTGGGCATAAAGGAGTGTGTGTTTTCTATGGCAACCTTTCTCATCGGCCTGGTGATTCTGTTCGTAGGCGCAGCCATCTATGGCAAGTTCTG
>NZ_KI271743.1:0-17305 GCF_000469445.2 Oscillibacter sp. KLE 1745
TGCGGCCCTGTGTCCGGCAGGCCCAGCCGGTCCAGCAGGGCCCGGGCCGCGGCGGGGTCATAGGCCCGGCCCAGCACAAACCGGAGATTGCCATCGGCGGAGAGGTGCTCCAGCAGCCGGTCCTCCTGGAACACGGCGGAGAGCCGCTTTCCCGCAAGCCCCTCCACCGTGCCGCTGTCCGGCCGCTCCAGCCCCAGCAGGATGCGCAGCAGGGTGGTCTTGCCGGTCCCGGAGGGCGCCATGACGGCCGTAATGCCGGGTCCCGCAGTAAAGGTCAAGTCCCGCAGCACCGTCCGGCCCCCGAAGGATTTGCACAGGTGCTTCACCGCAATCTCCATCAGCTGCCCGCCTTTCTCACTGCGGCGTCCACCAGGCGGAGGAACAGCCGCTCGAATATCACCGATACCGTCACGATCACCGCCGTCCAGGCGAAGAGGTCTCCGGTCTGGAAGTACACCTTGGCGGTGTACAGCGCCTCGCCGATAGACCCGGCAGGCAGGCCGATGACCTCCGCCGCCGCGCCGGACTTCCAGCACAGGCCCAGCCCCAATGACACGGCGGAGCGGAAATAGGGCAGCACCGCCGGCAGGTAGATGCCCCGCAGCTGCCGGGAGACCGGCACCCGGAACACCCGGGCCATCTCCAGCAGCTGCCGGTCCGTGTGCCCGATGCCCTCCAGCACGTTCAGATACACCGGCGGGAACACCATCAGGGCGGAGATCAGCAAAGACAGGTTCTCCGACGAGAAGAAGATCAGCGCCAGGATGATGAAGGACACCACCGGCACCGCTTTCACCACCGCCACCAGGGGGCTCAACAGGTCCCGGATCCACTGGAAACGGGCCGCCAGCGGTGCCAGCACCGCCGCCAGCGCGCAGGCCAGGAGAAAGCCCCCCAGGATGCGGAGGGAGGAGAAGGCCACCGCCTGCCAGAAGGCCGCCGTGCCCGCCAGGGCCAGCAGCCGCCCCAGCGCCTGCACCGGAGAGGCCAGCAGCAGCATCCGCCCGCCGGTGGTAGCTGCCAGGGCCAGACTGGCCCCCTCCCACACCAGCAGCCAGAAGGCCGCCGCCCACAGCCGGACAGAGCCTGTTCGCCGCTTCATCTGCCTCCCCCTTTCTCCTGGAAACCACCGCGCCCCGGGTGTTCCCGGGGCGCGGAAAATTTGTCAGCCGTTACGCGCCGTAATAGAAGTCGTCGTTGGGCATACCGCCGCCCACGGATTCTGCGTCCTGCTCCCACAGCACGCTCAGATAGCCGGACAGCATATCCATCATCTCCGTGCCGGTGACGCACACGATATTGCAGTAAGGCAGGGCCTTCTCCGCCACAGTAGCGTCCACGATGTCATAGCCGCCGATGAGCTCCGCCGCCTCGGCGGTGTTGGCGTTCACCCAGTCCACGCTGGCGCTGTACTGCTCCAGGAAGTTGCTGACCGCCGCCGGGTGCTCTTTCACGAAGTCTGCCCGGGCCACCACCACGCCGGTGAGCAGGGCGGAGCCGTTGTCCAGGGCGTCCCACTCCTCTGTCAGGTCCAGGGCCACCCGCAGGTCCGGCAGCTGGGTCTGGGCCACGGTGACGAAAGGCTGGGGCAGCATGGCGATGGTGGCCGCGCCGGATGCCAGGGATGCCACGCATTCGCTGTGCTCGCTCTTCCAGTTGATGGTGACGCCGGTGTCCGGGTCGATGCCGTTCTCCGTCAGCAGATACCGCAGGGCGTACTCCGGCGTGGAGCCCTTGCCGGAGGCCACGATGGTCCGGCCCGCCAGATCCGCCATGGACTGGACGGAATTGCCATTCTCCACAATATACAGCACGCCCAGGGTATTCACCGCCAGGGTGACGATGCCGCCGTCCGTCCGGTTATACAGCACGGAGGCCAGATTGGCCGGCACGCAGGCGATGTCCAGCTCCCCCTGCATCAGCTTGGGGGACACCTCGTCGGCGGAGGCGGCCAGGGTGAACTCATAGGTGTTTCCGCCGCCAGCGGTCACCACATTCTCCTTATCCTCCAACGCTTCCTCCACAGGAGCATAATCGCTCATCAGCTTCACCATGCCCATGGCGGTGGGTCCCTTCAAGGCCGCCACCCGGACGTTGACGGACTCCTCCGCGGGCGTCTCGCCCTCCTTCCCGCCACAGGCGGCCAGGGTCAGGCACATAACCAGGGCCAGGCAGGCCGCCAGACTCTTCTTCATCCACTGTTTCATCTTCTGTTTCCTCACTTTCCTTGTTGCAGCGCATCCTCCGGCGCGTAAACGGTCTTGGCCGTGATCCCCGCCAGCCGGCCGATCTTGCCGGACAGGGCGGAGATGGCGTCCGCCGGTGCGTCCACCGCCACGCTGATGATGTTCACGCCCCGGGCGTGGTAGGGCACCCCCATCCGCCCGATGATATAGGGGGCGTACTGGTGCAGCAGCTCGTTCAGCGCCGGGACAGAGGCCGTGTCCCGGACGATGATCGCCAGCACGGCCACACGGGTCTCCACAGAGGATTCCTCCTTTTTCCAAAAAGTAAACCCCTCCGCCGCGCTGGCAGAGGGGGATTTTGACATGCGCCGTCCGCCCGGCACCGCCGGGCGCTTCCCCGTCTTGCGGCCGGGGCTGGCCCGTGCCGGTCAGAGCGACAGAAACCAAATTGTCCGGTCCGCCGGTCAGAGCTTCTTCCCAGGGACAGGGAAATGATACCATGGAACGCCCCCGCCGTCAAGGGCGGCTGTCCAGCAGGCGCATAGAAAGAATCGGATAGGGATTTCCCTGCTCATCCAGATCCGACCGCTCAAAGACCTGGAACCCCATGTGCTCATAAAAGTCCCGGGCCTGGGGGTTCTGCTCGTTGACCACCAGGGATTCGACCGCATACCGCTGGATTCCATGCTCCAGGAGCTGCCTTCCCAGCCCCTTCCCCCGCTCTTCCGGCGCCAGGAACAGCATTTCCAGCTTTCCGTCCTGGACTCCCATAAAGGCGGCGGGCGCACCGTCGTCCCGCTCCGCTACCACCAGATGCGCCACTCCCATCAAAGCCTGGGGGACATACCGCTTGATCTCCGCGATCTCGTTCGCGGAGAGGAACAGATGCGTGGCCCGCACGGACGCCTCCCACACGTCCACCAGCCGGGGCGTTCTCTCCTCTACTTCCCGAATCTTCATCGCGCTTTCCCTCCGTCAAAATTTCTCAGGCGCTTCTCCGGTCCTCAGCAGCGGCCGTAGACCTCCGCCAGCGCCCGGATCTCCGCCGCCAGCCCGGCCGCGGCCGCGCCGGGGGCCATCCGCCAGCGCCAGTTGCCCGCTGCCACGCCGGGGACGTTGATCCGCCCCTCGCTGCCCAGGGCCAGGTAGTCCTGCATCTGGGCCACGAACAGCTCCGCCGTGCTGCCCATGCCGCACCGCAGCAGCGCCCGCCGGACATTCTCCCGGCCGGAGGCGCCCAGATACCGCTCTGCGAAGTCCCGCTCCGCTTCCCCTGCGTGGTCGTACCAGCCCAGGGCGGTGTCGTTGTCGTGGGTGCCGGTGTAGCAGACGCACCGGCGGCTGCCGTAGTTGTGGGGCAGATACTCGTTGCCGGGGTCTGAAAAGGCGAATTCCAGCACCTTCATGCCCGGCAGGCCCGCCGCCTCCCGGAGCTGGTGGACCTCCGGCGTGAGAAGCCCCAGGTCCTCGGCAATATAAGTGATGTGGGGGAACCAGCCGGTCAGGACCCGCAGCAGGTCCATGCCGGGGCCCGGCTCCCACTGCCCTTCCTTGGCGGTCTCCGCCCCGGCGGGGATGGACCAGTACCGCTCAAAGGCCCGGAAATGGTCAATGCGGATGGCGTCGAACAGGCGGGAGGCGCCCTCCACCCTTCTGATCCACCAGCCGAAGCCGTCCCGCTTCTGGGCCGCCCAGTCGTACAGGGGGTTGCCCCACAGCTGGCCCTCGGCCGAGAAGTAGTCCGGCGGCACGCCCGCCACCCGGCTGGGCCGCCCCGCCTTGTCCAGCAGGAACTCCCTCCGCTCGCTCCACACGTCGGCGCTGTCCAGGGACACATAGATGGGCAGATCCCCGATGATCCGCACCCCCAGGCCGTTGGCGTGGTCCTTCAGGGCCTTCCACTGGGAGAAGAACCAGAACTGCACCGCCTGGTGAAAAGCGATATCCTCCGCCAGCTCCTGCCGGGCGGCCGCCAGCGCCGCCGGGTCGTGGTTCAGGAGGTCCTTGTCCGGCCAGTCGAACCAGGCCGTCTGGCCGAAGCGGGCCTTGAGCGCCCGGTACAGGGCGTACTCCCCCAGCCAGGGATTGGCGGCGGCAAAGTCCCGCACGGACTGGGCCTCCGCTCCGCCCAGCCGGGAGAAGGCCCGCCGCAGCAGCGCCTCCCGGCTCTCATAGAGGGCGGCGTAGTCGATGGGCGCTCCCTCCGGCACCCGGGCGGCGGACAACTCCGCCTCCGTCAGCAGGCCCCGGTCCCGCAGGTCCGCCAGGTCGATGAGCAGCGGGTTCCCGGCGAAGGTGGACTCGCTGGTGTAGGGGGAGTTCCCCGCTCCGGTGGGCCCCACCGGCAGCACCTGCCACCACCTCTGCCCGGCGTTGTGGAGAAATTCGGCAAAGGCCCGGGCCTCCCGGCCCAGGGAGCCGATGCCGTAAGGCCCCGGCAGGGAGAACACCGGCAGCAGGATGCCAGCGGAACGCTCCATATCAGCCCCTCCTTTTTGTCAGATTCCGTTCTATTGTATGCAGCCGGGCGGCGGGTGTCAAGGGCGGCTGTCCCCCCGCTCCACTGGGAAGGGAATCTCCCGGAAGGCCGTCCGCCCCGGGTTGCCCTCCGCCAGCAGGCAGCGCCGCCGGGTCAGGTCGCAGGCCGCGGACCAGACGGTGTCCCGTCCCGCAGCCCGGTCATACTGGCATAGAAAGCCCTTTCGCCCCGCCAGCAGGGCCTGGACGCCGGAAAGAGCCAGCGTCTCCCCCTCCCGCTCCAGCACCCGGCGCATCGTGTCGTACCGCTCCGCCGCCCGCCAGGAGTCCAGCCCCGGCGGCAGCGGGACCGCCAGATCCGAGTGAAAGAGATTCGCGGCACAGATGAAGGGTCCCGCCGGGCCGGGACGCTCCACCCGCATCCCCTCCGGGCTGCACTCCGCCACGGCAATGTCCCCGGCGGCATCCGCCAGCGTCAGCGTCTGGCAGGAGGCCAGGGGCAGCACCCGCAGGCGGTCCAGGGCCTCCGGCACGGCGGCGCAGGTCTCCGCCAGCAGCCGCAGGACCATACCGGCGTTCAGGCCCGGCCGGGGCCTGGGCGTGTAGACAGAGGTGAGCCCGATGGCCAGCCCCCGGGCGTTGACGGCGTCCTCCATCTGCACGAACGAGGTGGTGTTCCCTGTAAAGGGGATCGCCCTGTCGGAAAATCCGTATGTCACATGGGTGTAGTCCGGCTCCAGCGCCGTCAGAAAGTCGCTGTTCCGTCCGAAGAACACCCCGTTCCCGTTAGACACCGCCAGGCAGGAACAGCCGCAGGCGGGCGGCAGGGCGTAGGTGGTGAAGAGGCCCGTCTCCAAGTCCTCCTGCCGGCAGTTCTGCCCCGCCGCCAGCCCCTCCAGCTCCTCCAGGGCGGCGGGGAAATGGCGCGCATACGCCGGGTGGCAGGCAGCCGCAAAGGCCCGCCGCTCCGCCTCCAGGGGAAAGGGCACATGGTCCAGCAGGCGCAGGCCGCGCTCCGCCAGCCGGGCGCCCCACTGAAAGCCCATCTCCCGGTGGGTGCCCCGCAAGGTCAAATGATTCATGTGTATTCGCTCCTTCCAGTTCTGTCAGGAGCCGCCGGCAGCTCTGCCCTTACCATAGAACAATAAAAAATTGTTGTCAAGCAGAGATTTTTTATTTGTTTTTTCAGGAGATTCAGGGGAAATTATTTTCTTTTTCCCATCCGCAACCCGTGGTTGACATCCGGGAAACCCGCCGGTGGTTGCGCTTTTTCCCGCTCTCTGGTATGGTGAGGGCAAAGGAGTTGATACCATGCGGGAGCAGCAGACCCTGGGCCGCCGCATCCAGGAGGCCCGAAAGGCCGCCGGCCTCTCTCAGGAATCCCTGGGGGAGCGGCTGGGCGTCAGCCGCCAGGCGGTGAGCAAGTGGGAGGCGGACGCCGCCGTGCCGGAACTGGAGAACCTGATCGCCATGAGCCGGATCTTTGGCGTCACCATCGGCGCCCTGCTGGGAGTAGAGCCGGAAGCGGCGGAGGACCGTTCCGAAAAAGATGCCCCGGAAGCCCCCGGTGAAGGCGTGGAGGGCACCGCCCCGGCGGGGGAGCTGACCGACCGGGAGCTGGCGGCGGTGGAGGCCATCGCAAAAAAATATCTTGACGCGGCCCAGGTCGTCCAGAACCCCAGGTGGAGCCGGAAGAAAAAAATCGCCGTAAGCGCCGGGATTTGCGGCGCGGCTTTGACGGCGGCGCTGGCTTTGGGCAGCGGCCTTTCCGCCCTTGGCAGCCGCCTGGATCAAGTCCAGTCTCAGGTGTACGGTATCGAGAGCAGCGTCAGCGGCCAGATTGGGGCACTTGCCGGGCAGATCCGGGATCTCCTGGATGAGGATTCCAATCTTTTTGCGGTTTCCCAGGCGCGGGTTACGGACTACGACCTGGCAGCGGGGACTGTGACCCTTCAGGTGTCGGCCCAGGCCAAAAGCTGGCAGGACAACACCACCGCCCTCTTCACCGCCCTTCTCTCGGACGGCCGGCAGTTTTCTGCGGAGGCCTCTGGGAAAAACGGAACCTTCACCGCTCAGAATTGGACCCTTCCCATGGATCAGGAAATCCTTCTCTCCGCATCCCTCACCACGGATGGCGTCACTGCCGCCGACCAGATGGAAACCTTGTACGACTGTCTGCCCGGAAATTTCCGGCTGGATGTGTGGGGTGGGTTCAGCCAAACCGACTGGGCCAACCAGTGGAGAGATTTCCAGAGCGATTCCTGGCCGCAGACCAGCAAGAAACTCACGCTGGGCGGGTTGTCCCTTTCCATCTCTCATGGAGGCAACACCCATTTCAGCCCCTCCCCGTCTCAGGTGGAGATCTGCTTCTACCGAAATCAGGAGACAGTCCCGGAATCGTCCGTCCCCGTTCCGGAGGCCTTGGATCTGTGGGCAGAGGCCGGGTTTGTGGAAATGTATAACTGGACGGATTACACCTTCACCTGTGAACTCCTGCCCGGGGAAACCCTGACAGCCGCCGTCTGCATCACCGATGACCACGGCCAGACCACATGGACCATTCTGTGCGCTTACAGGCTCGACCAGAGCGGGAACGTCCAAACCCCGCAGGATCTGCCCGCCGACTGGCAGCCGGGGGATCTGCTTTGACGACGCATAACAGCGCCCCGGAGTTTTGATACTCCGGGGCACTGTTTCGTTCTCTCACTTCATCAGCTCATACATGACGGCCTTGATGGTGTGCATCCGGTTCTCCGCCTCGTCAAAGACGATGGAGGCCGGGGACTCGAACACCTCGTCGGTGACCTCCATAGCCTCCCGTCCGAACTTCTCGCCCATCTCTTTCCCCACCTTGGTCTTGTGGTCATGGTAGGCGGGCAGGCAGTGCATGAACCTGCACTGGGGCCCGGCGTTGTCCATCAGGGCCTTTGTCACCTGATAGGGCGCCAGGGCGGCAATGCGCTCCTGCCAGACCTCCATCGGCTCCCCCATGGAGACCCAAACGTCCGTGTACAGCACGTCGGCGTTCTTGACAGCTTCCATGGGGTCTTCGATGAACTCCAGCACCGCGCCGGTCTCGGCGGCGAGACGTAAGCAGGTATCGATCAGCTTCTGGTCCGGCATGTACGCCTTTGGGGCGCAGGCCACAAAGTGCATCCCCATCTTGGCGCAGCCCACCATCAGACTGTTGCCCATATTGAACCGGGCGTCCCCCAGATACACCAGCTTGATGCCCTTGAGTCTCCCGAAGTGCTCCTGGATGGTCAGGAAGTCTGCCAGGATCTGGGTGGGGTGGAACTCATTGGTGAGGCCGTTGAACACCGGCACCTCAGCGTAGTTTGCCAGCTCCTCCACAATTTCCTGTCCGAAGCCCCGGTACTCGATGCCGTCGTACATCCGGCCCAGCACCCGGGCGGTGTCGGCGATGGACTCCTTCACACCGATTTGGCTGCCAGTGGGACCCAGGTAGGTGGAACCCATGCCTAAGTCCTGGCAGGCCACCTCAAAGGCACACCGGGTCCGGGTGGAGGTTTTTTCGAAGATCAGAGCCACGTTCTTCCCCTCCAGATACCGGTGGGGAATGCCGGCCTTCTTTTTGGCCTTCAGATCTGCTGCGGTGTCCAGGAACTGCTGGATCTCCGCCGGGGTAAAGTCCAGGAGCTTTAAAAAATGGGTGTGGTTTTCCATGGGTGTCTCCTCTCTGTCCCGCCATGGGCGCTTTTATCATTTAGTCCGGGAAAATTGTGTAAAATTCTCCGGTTATAGTTAGGGTTAGGGTTAGAGTTAGTGTTAGTGTTAGAGTTATAGCGGGTGTTCGTGTAAGTGCCGGAGTCACGGCGGGGCGCAGCAGGTCCCCGGCCGGAGCGAAAAAGACAGATTCAGGAGAGCGTCTTTTTCAGGATCTCCAGCCCCTGGTCCATCTCCTCTTGGGAGATCACAAGAGGCGGCAGCAGCCGCATACCCGGTCCGGCGGTCAGCACCAGCAGGCCGTTTTCGATCAGCTTGCTTGCGATCTCCTTATTGGTCCAGCCGTCCTTCACCTGGATGCCGATCATCAGCCCCATGCCCCGGGTGGCGCCGAAGCAGGGCAGGTCCAGCGCCTCGATCTGGTTACGCAGATACGTGCCCTTGGCCCGGACGTCCTCCAGAAACGCGTCCGTCAGCGTCTCCTGCACCACCAGACCGGCGGCAGCGCACACCGGATTGGCGCCGAAGGTGGTGGCGTGAGTGCCGGGGCCCAGCACGTCCCGGCATTTCTCATTGGCCAGAATGCCGCTCATGGGCAGTCCCCCGGCAATGCCCTTGGCGAAGGACGCCACGTCCGGCAAAATGCCGTACTGCTGGAAGGCGAAGAGGCTGCCCGTCCGCCCTACGCCGGTCTGGACCTCGTCCACCAGCAGCAGCCAGTCCTTCTCCGCGCACAGTCTGGCAACGGCCTTCACATAGTCACGGTCCAGGGGCAGCACGCCGCCCTCGCCCTGGACCAGCTCCATCATGACGGCACACACGTCGTCCCCCGCCGCGGCCTCCAGGGAGGCAAGGTCGTTGGCGTCGGCATACCGGAACCCCTCGGTGAAGGGGAAGAAATAGTTGTGGAACACGTCCTGGCCAGTGGCCGTCAGGGTGGTGATGGTGCGGCCGTGGAAGGAGTTGTTCAGAGTGACGATGGCGGCACGGCCCCTGCCGTACTTGTCGAAGCTGTACTTTCTCGCCAGCTTAATCATGCCCTCGTTGGCCTCGCCGCCGCCGTTGGCGAAGAATACGCTGCTCATGCCGGTCCGCTTGCAGAGGATCTCCGCCAGCCGGGCCGGTGGCTCGGTGTAGAACAGGTTGGAGGTGTGGCCGATCTTCCCCGCCTGCTTGGCGATGGCGTCCACCCAGGGCTGACAGCCATAGCCCAGATCGCTGACGCCGATGCCGCTGGTGAAGTCGATGTAGGCGTTGCCCTCGGGGTCGTAGAGCGTGGCGCCCTGTCCATGGTCGATGGCCACCGGGAAGCGGCCGTAGGTGTTCATGATGTACTGCCCGGTCAGGGCCTTGATCTCTTGGCTGGTCATGGGATCAGTCCTCCTTTTTCAACATGGTGCCGATGCCCTCATCACTGAGGAGCTCAATGAGAATGGAATGGGGAATGCGTCCGTCCAGGATGTGGACCCGCTCCACGCCGCCGGCGATGGCGTCCACACAGCACTCCATCTTGGGGATCATGCCCCCGGAGATGATGCCCTGGGCCACCAGGCCCGGCACGTCGTAGGTGTGGACCACGTGGATCAGCGTCTCCTCGTCCCTGGGATTGCGCAGCAGACCCCGCACGTCCGTCAGCAGGATCAGCTTCTCCGCCCCCATGGCGGCTGCCAGCTTGGAGGCGGCGGTATCCGCGTTGATGTTGTAGGCGGTGTCCGCGTCCACGCCCTGGGCCACGGTGGACACCACGGGGATATAGCCGCTGAGCAGGGCGTTTTCCACCGGCTCCGGATTCACACCCGTGATCTTTCCCACCAGGCCGTACTTCTCGTCCAGCTGCTCCGCCTGGAACAGCTGCCCATCCATGCCGCACAGGCCGATGGCCTGGCCCCCCAGACGGTTCAGCTGGGCCACCAGATTCTTGTTGACCTTGCCGCAGAGGACGGACTGGACCACGTCCATGGTCTCGGCGTCGGTATAGCGCAGGCCGTCCACAAACCGGCTTTCGTGGCCGAGCTTCTTCAGCATCTCGCTGATCTCCGGCCCGCCGCCGTGGACCACCACCACCCGAATGCCAACCAGGGACAGCAGGATGATGTCGCACATGACAGCCCGGCGGAGTTCGTCGGACACCATGGCGTTGCCGCCGTACTTGACCACGATGGTCTTGCCGGTGAATTTCTGGATATAGGGCAGGGCTTCCACAAGCGTCCGCGCCTGCTGTGCGTGGGAGGACATCGTAACATCAACTCTTTTCTTGAAAATCGGCGGGATTCCGCCGGAGGGGGAGGAGGTGTCCCATGGGACGCGGGAATGGCAGCTATGATGACTGGACAGATGCACCCGCTACGGGGTGCGGATAGGCCGCCGGACAGCGGCCCATCTCCGCTCCCCGCAAGGGCACTATCGGGCATCCCGGTTTACGTCCGGTAATCCCCGTTGATCTTCACATACTCATAGGTGAGGTCGCACCCCCAGCAGGTGCAGCTGCTATCTCCCTCGCCCATGGTGATGGCAATGGTGACATCGTGCTCCGTCAGGACCCTCTTGGCCAGATCTTCATCAAAATCCAGCCCCCGGCCCTTGGCGCACACCTGGACGCTGCCCGCCTGACTCTGGAAGGCCACATCCACCTTGTCCGGATTGAAGTCCTCCCCGGAATAGCCCATGGCGCACAGCACCCGGCCCCAGTTGGCGTCCGCACCGAAGATGGCCGCCTTGGTGAGGGCGGAGCCGATCACGGATTTGGCGACGGTCTCAGCACTCTGCTCGCTCCCGGCTCCGGTGACGGTGCAGGTGATGAGGTGGGTAGCGCCCTCCCCGTCGGAGGCCATCTTTTTCGCCAGCTCCACACACAGGGCGCGCAGGGCCTCCACAAAGGCGTCGTAGTCCGGCCCCTTCTCCGTGATGACAGGGTTCCCCGCCAAGCCGTTGGCCAGGACGCAGCACGTGTCGTTGGTGGAGGTGTCTCCGTCCACGCTGATGCGGTTGAAGCTGGCCTGAACGGTCTCCAGCAGGGCGGACTTGATCATCTCCGAGGAGATGGCGCAGTCGGTGGTCAGGAAGCACAGCATGGTGCCCATGTTGGGGTGGATCATGCCGGAACCCTTGGCGATGCCGCCCATCCGGACGGTCTTGCCGCCGATAACGGTCTCCACTGCCAGCTCCTTCTTGACGGTGTCCGTGGTCATGATGGCGTGGGCGGCCGCGTCGCTGCCCGCCGCCGTGTGGGCCGCCGCCGCGCACAGCTCCGGCATCCCCTGCTCGATGACCGCCACGTTCAGCGTCTGACCGATGACGCCGGTGGCGGCTACCACCACATCCTCCGGCCGGCAGCCCAGGGCCTTGCCTGCCGCCGCGCAGACCCGCTCCGCGTTTTCCTCTCCCATGGGGGCGCAGGCGTTGGCGTTGCCGCTGTTGATAACGGCAGCCCGGGCCTTTCCGTCCGCCAGATGGCGCTTGTCCACATGGATGTGGGCGGCCTTCACGGCGTTTTTCGTATACACGGCGGCGCAGGCGCAGTCCTCGTCGGACACGATCAGCGCCACGTCCTTTTTCCAGGCCGCGTGGGTCTTGACCCCCACGTGGATGCCCCCGGCCCGGAAGCCCTGGGCGGCGCACACGCCGCCGGTGATGAAGTTCAGCATCGTATCATCCTCTCTTCAACAGATAAGGGACATCTCTCCCCCGCCAAAATCAGGGCGCGCCTATCCCTTATCTCTTTTCTTCACTTTTGCCTCACAGCAGTCCAGCGGTCTCCTCAAATCCCAGCATAATGTTCATGTTCTGCACCGCCGCGCCGGAGGCCCCTTTCCCCAGGTTATCGAACAGGGCGGTGATGGTGAATCGCTCGTCATTTCCCGCCGCCACCAGGGTCAGGCCGTTGTCCCCGGCTCTGGCGTTGCCGTACAGCTTGGATCCTGCGTCCGCGCTCCCCTCCGGGGCCACATGGACCAGCTTTTCCCCGGCGTAGTGGTCCGCCAGCGCCTGCCACACCTGATGGAGGGTGGCCTCCCCCGTCAGCTGACTCCTGTGCAGGGGCACTGTGGCAGCCATGCCCTTGTAGTAGTCATCCACGATGGGCGTGAACACCGGGGGCTTTTTCAGGCCGCAGAGCTTCTGCATCTCCGGCAGGTGCTTGTGGGCCTGGGTCAGGCCGTAGAGGCCGGGGCTGTAAAGGCTCTCTGCCTTCTCCGCCGCCTCGTACTGGGCGATCATTTTCTTCCCGCCGCCGGAGTAGCCGGTGAGGGAGAAGCAGCACAGGTCCGCGTCCGCGGACAGCAGCCCCGCCTGAACCAGCGGCGCGACAATGGAGATGAACCCCGTGGCGTGGCAGCCGGGGTTGGCCACATATCGGGCCCCCGCGATGGCCTCCCGCTGGCCGGGCCGCAGCTCCGGGAAGCCGTAGACCCAGCCCGGCGCCGTCCGGTGGGCGGTGGATGCGTCGATCATCCGGGCGCCGGAGCCCTCCGCCAGGGCCACGGCCTCCACAGCCGCCGCGTCCGGCAGGCACAAAAACACGATGTCCGCTTCCGCCATCAGCCGTTTCCGTTCGTCCGGGTCCTTCCGCTTCGCCTCGTCGATCAGCAGCAGGCCGATGTCGTCCCGCGCCGCCAGCCGGTCATAGATTTGCAGGCCGGTGGTGCCGTCCTTTCCGTCGATGTAGACCTTTGGTTTCATATCATCACCCCAGTGAAGATAAGGGATAAGAGATATTACCGGATCTGCCTATCTTTTATCCTTTTATCTGTTCTCTTTGATCTTCTGAATGAACTGTTCGATCTCCCCGATCTGCCTTGCGGTCTCCGCCACCGCCGGGCCGCCGTAGCTGCTCCGCAGGGCCATACAGTTCTCCAGGTTCAGCGCGTCATACACGTCCGCCTCGAAGAGCTCGGAGACAGCCTTCAGCTCCTCCAGCGTCAGCTCCTCCAATGTCTTGCCCCGGGCCGTGCACTGGGCCACCAGATGGCCGGTGACGGTGTAGGCGTCCCGGAAGGGCATCCCCTTTTTCGTCAGGTAGTCGGCGCAGTCGGTGGCGTTGATGAAGCCGTGGCCAGCGGCCTTCCGCATGTTGTCCGTCCGGACGGTCATGGTGTCCAGCATGGCGGCGAACACCGGCAGGCACATCTCCACCGTGTCCACGGCGTCGAACACCGGCTCCTTGTCCTCCTGCATGTCCTTGTTGTATGCCAGAGGCAGGCCCTTCATGACGGTCAGCAGGCTCATCAGGTCGCCGTAGACCCGGCCCGTCTTGCCCCGGACCAGCTCCGCCACGTCCGGGTTCTTCTTCTGGGGCATGATGGAGGAGCCAGTGGCATAGGCGTCGTCCAGCTCGATGAACTTGAACTCCCAGCTGCACCAGAGGATGACCTCCTCGGCGAAGCGGCTCAGGTGCATCATCAAAATGGACAGGCTGCTCAAAAGCTCCAGCGCGTAGTCCCGGTCGCTGACGCCGTCCAGGGAGTTGCCCATGGGTGCGGCGAAGCCCAGGGCCTTTGCCGTCTCCCACCGGTCGATGGGATAGGTGGTGCCCGCCAGGGCGCCGGATCCCAGGGGACACTCGTCCAGCCGGGCCCCGCAGTCCTCCAGCCGGGTCACGTCCCGGCGGAACATGGCGGCATAGGCCATCAGATGCTGGGCAAGGGAGATGGGCTGCGCCCGCTGGAGATGGGTGTAGCCTGGCATCACGGCGGTCTGGTGCTTCTTCGCCTGACGGCAGAGGGCCGTCTCCAGCTCCAGCAGCTGCCCCACGATGACGGGGATCTGCTCCCGGACATACATCCGGAAGTCCAGGGCCACCTGGTCATTGCGGCTGCGGGCAGTGTGGAGCCGCTTCCCCGCGTCGCCGATCCGGGCGGTGAGCAGGGCCTCCACGTTCATGTGGATGTCCTCGTTGTCGGCGGTGAATGCCGCCTTCCCCGCCTCGATGTCTGCCAGAATGTCCTCCAGACCGCTGGTGATGGCGGCGGCGTCCTCTTTGGAGATGATGCCGCAGTCCGCCAGCATGGCGGCGTGGGCCATGGAGCCGGTAATGTCCTCCCTGTACAGCCGCTGGTCAAAGCTGATGGAGGCGTTGAGTTCATTCACCAGCAGGTCGGTGTCTTTTTGAAAGCGTCCGCCCCAGAGTTTCATAAGCTGTTGTTCCTTTCATGGCAGACGCAGGGCGAAGAAGCCTCTCCGCCCCGCCCCTGTGGTCTTGTAATGGTCTTGCCTCTCCCCGCCGGGCATATTGAAAACATTTTCGGCAGGGCGTGTACCTGCCGAAAATACTTTGCCCCAGCCGCCCTGGGCAGCGTTCACCAGTCTGAGGACTGGTGGTGGGGCGGCTCGGAGGGGAGCCCGCTCCCCTCCGAAATCTCTCAGAGCTTCCCCTGCTCCCGCAGTGCCAGCACTGTGTCGGGCAGGCCCCACAGGTTGATGAAGCCGGTGGCGTTGGTCTGGTCATAGCTGCTCTCGTTGAAGGTCACCAGTTCCTCGGAGTACAGAGACTCGGGCGAGGTGATAGAGGCCGTTATCATGTTGCCCTTATACAGCTTCAGCTTCACGCTGCCAGTGACGTGCTCCTGGGTCTTGTCAGCGAAGGCGCTGAGGGCCTCCCGCAGGGGGGTGAACCACTTGCCGTTGTACACCAGGTCCGCGAAGTCCACCGCCAGCTTGCTCTTCATGTGGGCGGTATCCTTGTCGATGGTAATCATCTCCAGGCACTGGTGGGCCTTGTAGAGGATGGTGCCGCCGGGGGTCTCGTACACGCCCCGGTCCTTCATGCCCACCAGCCGGTTCTCCACGATATCCAGCAGGCCGATACCGTTCTCGCCGCCCAACTTGTTCAGCTTGCGGATCACGTCGCTGGCCTTCATCTTCTCCCCGTCCACCGCCACGGGCACGCCCTTTTCAAAGTCGATGGTCACGTAGGTGGGCTTGTCGGGAGCAGCGATGGGGCTGACGCTCATCTCCAGGAAGCCGGGCTTCTCATACTGGGGCTCGTTGGCCGGGTCCTCCAGGTCCAGGCCCTCGTGGCTCAGGTGCCACAGGTTCTTGTCCTTGGAGTAGTTGGTCTCCCGGCTGATCTTCAGGGGTACGTTGTGGGCCTCGGCGTAGTCGATCTCCTCGTCACGGCCCTTGATGTCCCACTCCCGCCAGGGGGCGATGATGGGCATATCCGGGGCGAACCGCTTGATGGCCAGCTCAAACCGCACCTGGTCGTTGCCCTTGCCGGTGCAGCCGTGGGCGATGGCGTCGGCGCCCTCCGCCTTGGCGATCTCCACCAGCTTCTTGGCAATGATGGGTCTTGCAAAGGCCGTGCCCAGCAGATACTGCTCATAGCTGGCGCCCATCTTCAGGGAGGGGATGATGACCTCGTCCACCATCTCGTCGGTGAGGTCCGCGATGTACAGCTTGCTGGCGCCGGTCTTGATGGCCTTCTCCTCCAGCCCCTCCAGCTCGTCGTTCTGGCCTACGTCACCGGATACGGCGATGATCTCGGGGTTGTTGTAGTGTTCCTTCAGCCAGGGGATGATGATGGATGTATCCAGTCCGCCGGAATAGGCCAGCACGATCTTCTTGATGTTTTTCTGATCCATAATGAATTCCCTCCGTGGAGTTTTGATTGATGATGTTTGGATTATACATCTTTCACGCATATTTATTCAAGCATCATTTTGCACAACATTTCCAGCTTCTTCCGTGCATTTTTGCATAAAATTTCGATAGACATCTTAGAAAACCGTATATTTATTTCAATATTCAGAAAAATATGAATATATACACTCGCTCACACAATCTCCGCACCCAGCGCATAGGCTGGACTGCGGGGCGGTCGCCCCGCCGGGCGGACCTGCGCGTTTTGATAGAAAGGCTGGTCCTATGAAACGCTGCTTCTGTTATCTTCTGACCCTGGTGCTGGGGTCCCTGGCTGTGGGCGGCCTGGTGTTCGCCCTGCTGCGCACGGACGTGCTGACCCTGACGGCCGCCACGCCCACGGCTCTGTTCTTTTTCGCGGCCACCGCTGCCGCCGGTCTTGGCGGCCTGCTGGCCTATCTGCTGGGCGGCCTGCTGGCAGACCGCACGCCGGCCCTGGCGGACGCCTGGCTCTGCTGCGGGGAGGCCTCCGCTGTGGGCGCCCTGGGGGCGCTGCTGACGGCGCTGATTACCGCCCTCTCCACCGCCTCCGGCGTGGGGCTCCACATCGGCGCGGCGCTTTGCTGCGCCTTCCTGGCCCTGATGGCAGGCGGCATCCTCTGCTTTTTGCGGCGGTATGTCACCACCCGCTTCACCTGTAGCTGCGGCCAGAGCTGCTGACAGAAAAGCCCCGGCGTGCTTTGCACGCCGGGCTGCTTTTATGAGTGCCGTCCGATCTTCACTTGATCCGCAGGCTCTCCGCCACATGGAGCAGATTCTCCTGATCCACAGTGCCGTGGAGGCGGAAGTTCAGGCCGCCGTCCGTCCAGGCCAGGGTGGCCACATCCGCTGCCTGGGGGCCGGAGATGGTGCCAGACGAGATAATCACGCCGCCCACCGTCTCAGGCTCCCACGCATCCGTCTCCGCCTCGTGAGGCTTCTCCGCCTCCCAGAACCTGGCGGTCACACCGCCGAAGCGCACGGTCTCTCCATCTCCCTCCGGCATCAGCAAGGGGGTGGCAGAGCAGGTCAGGGTGATATTGCCGCCCTGGCCGACCCAGGTAGTCTCCGCCGCGCCGCCGGAGGCGTTGGTTTCAAACCAGCTGTAGCCGCCGGGCAGCCAGTCAGCCTCACAAGCGGGCGCAGTCTTTGATGTGGGCTCCACGGAGGATGCGGCCTCCACCAGCGTATCCGGGTCCACGTCCGACCCGGTGAACCAGAACAGCACCCCCGCTTCGTCCTCCCACACCAGCAGGCAGCTGTCGCCGTATTCGCTGCTGTAGGTGTAGAGCGCCGCGTCATGGCCGTTCACGGTGACGGTGCGGCAGGGGGTCTCCCCG
>NZ_KI271743.1:17405-22775 GCF_000469445.2 Oscillibacter sp. KLE 1745
GTGCGGCAGGGGATCTCCCCGCTGCCGGGGCTCCAGCCATAGCTCCCGCCGTCGGGATAGGCACAGGAGAAGGAGATGCGCCCGCCGCTGCCGTTCCGGTAGCTCAGATTCCCTCTGCCGCCCATTCCGGCCCGCACGGACTCCAGCTCCCAGCCCTCCGGCAGCTTTGTCAGCGCGTAGCCAGGGGCTTCGGTGTAGTCGATCCCAGGGTCCTCGCTGGCGTATGTGACGCCGTTCTCATCGTCCTCCCTGTGCCAGTAGGGTCCCGAAGCGGCGGCCGGGGCGGCCGGCACAGTCTGCTCCCCCAGCAGCACTGTGCGTGTGGCGGAGTCGTAGCCCACCTCCACCCCCAGCAGCTCGCTGATGGTCCGAACGGGCAGATAGTTGGTCTTGCCGCCAGCCTCATCCACATAAAGGATGGAGCCGGGGATCTGCCGGCCGTTGGGGGCGATGATGTCGCTGCCGGCGGCGATCTTTGTCTCGCCGTTCAGAGCCACCCCAGCGAAGTTGAACTGCACCTGCCCGGAGGCCGCCAGAGCGGTGGCGGTCAGGGCCGTCAGCGCCAACGCCGCGGCCGCGCCGGCCAGGAATGATAGGACTCGTCTTTTCATGGAACTCCTTCCTTTCTGTCTCCGTGTGTTTCCGGGGGACAGGCCCCCGGCCGTTCTATTAGTTGAACGTGCCGTGGGCAGGACGTATCCCCGGACTTTTCTATCTTTGTCAAAAATCACAAAGATCTCGTCTCTTTCTGTGGCGTCTGACTGTTTCACTTCCCACCGCCGACAGTGCCGGTGATCGACTGCGCTCTCTTCGTGGGAGGTGAGAGCTGCGGCTCCGTCTCCTCCGTACGGACAGCCATGTCCCGCAGGTCAAAGCGGTCCAGGGCCCCCTCCAGGAAGAAGGTCGTGTTGGTGTCCGGGTCCGTCCAGATCAGAGTGCCGGTCTCCTCTGTGTCCGGGGAGCCGCCGGTGATGATGGTGACGCCGCCTACGGTGACGGAGGAGCCCTCCGCCTGAATCTCCTCCCCATTCACAGTAATGGTGGGGCCATCGCTCTCCTCCGGCTCCTCCTCCGCCGTCCAGTACCAGCCGGTGACGCCCCGCAGGTCGATCTCCTCCGGCTCCCCCTCCGGGGTCTCGAAGGGGCAGATGGGGTCAGTGACATACTGCCAGGTCAGTGTTGTCCCGTCCCTGACCCACACCTGCTGGACGGCTCCAGCGCCTTCATCCCGGTACATGGGTTCATAGCCCTCCGGCACCCAGCCCATCTCCCAGGCCACACCGGGTCCCTCGTAAGGCACCACGCCTTCCGCCATGGACAGCAGGGTCTCGGTGTCGCCAAAATCCGTGGCCCGCAGCATAAAGAGGTATCCCGCCTCGTTCTGCCAGGTCAGCAGGATTGTCCCCTCCGACTGGAAGAGGTCTGCCTGGTACCCCTGCACAGTGACGGTGGTGTGGTTTTCCCCCGCGTCCGAGGCTCCGTCCACATTGGTAGCTACCTCTCCCGCCTCCGGCGTGTAGACGGCAAACCACAGCCATGCGCCGGTCCCCGGCTCATAGTACCTCCAATAGCCCGAGCTCTCCTTGGGACTCACGTCCGTCAGCACAAAGCCCTCCGGGATCTCCGACAGCCGCCAGCCGCCGGGCGGATCCTCTGCCACGGTCCGCTTCGGGTTGATAAAGGTCACCAGATCCTCCTGCACCTGATGGAACCACCCCAACACCGCCGCCCGGACGGCGGGGCTCACCGCCATCAGGCCCCCCAGGGTCACCAGGCATGCCAATAGCACGCAGGCCGCTGTCCGGGCCGCCCGCTTCCACACCGGCCGGGCCATCCGCTTCGCCCAGCCGAAGGGGTCCGCCAGCAGCCGCGTCCGGTTTCTCAAATACCGGTAGGACCAGTCCGGTTCCTCCGCCGCGTCCAGCACGTCCCGGAACCGCTCCAGGTTGGCCTCCATCAGGGCATGGCGCAGCATCCGCTCATCCATGGACGTACCCCTCCTTCTCCAGCGCCGCCGCCAGCATGGTCCGCCCCCGCAGGACGCGGGTGGCCACGGTGGACTCCTTCAGCCCCAGCCGCCGGGCGATCTCCCGGTTGCTCTCCTCCTCCACGCACTTCAGCTCCAGCACCCGCCGGTAGCTCTCCGGCAGCGCCCGGATCAGGCTCACCAGATAGCGGTAGTCCGTCTCCCCCGTCTCCGGAGCGGGCGGATCCCAGTCCTCCGGCAGAGCTTCCTCCCGCCGCTCCTTCCGCAGCATGTCCACCGCCACGTTCTTCACAGCGGTCACTAGATATCCCTCCGTCTCGCTCCAGGCCAGGCCGCTCACCCGGTCCCACCGCCGGATGAGCTGCAGCCAAGTCTGCTGCACCGCGTCCTCCGCCGCGGTCCGGTCCCCCAGAACACGGACCGCCACGGCGTATAGCTTCTTCTCATAGGCCCCATGGAGCTTCAAAAACCTTTCCCGGTCCTCCTCCGTCTCCAGCATAGCCAGCAGCATGGAAAGCAACGCGCTCGCCTCCTCTTCTCTCTTGGGGGCGCATCCCCCCTGTCCGGTAAACGTCCCGGAAACGCAGAGTATCCCACCGGGAGCGAATCTTTTCGTCCCCGGCGGGATACTCTTCTCTTATACCATTTTCTCCGGCCGTACCGTCTCGTCGAATTCCGGCCCCGTCAGATACCCCAGGGCCAGCACCGCCTCTTTCAGGGTAGTGCCGTCGTGAAGGGCCTTCTTGGCGCACGCCGCCGCTGCCTCGTAGCCGATCCTCGGCGTCAGGCAGGTCACCAGCATCAGGGAGTTGTGCAGGTTGGCCGTCATCTTCTCTGCATTGGGGGTGATGCCCTCCACGCAGTGGACCCGGAAGGAATCGCACACATCCCCCAGCAGCCGGGCGGAGAGCAGAAAGTTATAGGCGCTCACCGGCAGAAACACATTCAGCTGGAAGTTTCCCTGGCTGGCGGCAAAGCCGATGGCCGCGTCGTTCCCCATCACCTGCACGGCCGCCATGGTGACGGCCTCGCACTGGGTTGGGTTCACCTTGCCGGGCATGATGGAGCTGCCGGGCTCATTCTCCGGGATGTTCAGCTCTCCCATGCCGCACCGGGGACCGCTGGCCTCGAACCGGATGTCGTTGGCGATCTTCATGAGGTTGGCGGCCAGGGCCTTCAGCGCCCCGTGGGCGAACACCAGGGCATCCTTGCTGGTCAGTGCGTGGAATTTGTTGGCATCCGGGGTGAAGTCCACCCCGGTCATGGCCCGAAGCCGCCCGCACACCATCTCGTCGTACCCCTTGGGGGCGTTGAGGCCGGTGCCCACGGCGGTGCCGCCGATGGCCAGTTTGGTCAGCTCCGGCAGGGCGGTGCGCAGCATCCGGCAGGGGGCCTCCACCAGCTCCCGCCAGCCGGAGACCTCCTGGGCGAATTTCAGGGGCGTGGCGTCCTGCAGGTGGGTCCGGCCAATGCGGATCAGGTCCGGATAGGCCTCCTCCAGCCTCCGAAAGGCCCCTGCCAGCCGCTCCGCCGCTGGCAGCACCTGCTCCGTGACGCTCAGGGCCGCCGCGATGTGGAGAGCGGAGGGGAACGTGTCGTTGCTGGACTGGGAGGCATTCACGTGGTCATTGGGGTGAAGCCGCATCCCCCGGTCCGCAGCCAGGTGGGCAATGACCTCGTTGACGTTCATGTTGGTCTGGGTGCCGCTGCCGGTCTGCCACACCACCAGGGGGAACTCGTCATTCCACCTCCCCGCCCGGATCTCGGCGCACACGGCGGCGATGGCCCCGGCCTGCTCCGCCGTCAGCTTGCCGCAGTCCGCGTTGGCCTGGGCACAGGCCTCCTTCAAATAGGCAAAGGCGGTGATGATCTCCTGCGGCTGGCGCAGGCCGCCGATCTTGAAGTTTTCCAGGCTCCGCTGGGTCTGGGCGCCCCAGTGATGCTCCGCCGGGACAGCAATCTCGCCCATGGTGTCGTGTTCGATGCGGGTGTTCATGGCGTATTCCTCCGTATATCCGCCGTGGCGGCGTGTGATGGATGATTCATTATACCGCCCGCCGGGACGGGCCGCAAGAGCGGGCTGTTCCCGCCGCAGAAAAAAGCGGCCGCCCGCAGGCAGCCGCTTTCCAAAAGATACCGTCAGTCCGCCAGATACAGGTCCAGCGTCTGGGCCAGCGCGGAGCGGGAGACATAGGTGACACCGGCCTCCTTCACGCAGGTGCCGTAGACCTCCTCCGTGGTGCCGTCGCTGCTCACCGCGGCGATGGCGCCGCCGGGCATGGCGGTCATCAGCGTCTCCGTGGTCAGGGGGGCAGGCTTCACCATGTCATCGCCATAGGAGACCACGGCGCCCTGCTTCGCGTCCCAGCGGACGCTCATGCCCAGGGCCTCCGCCACCGCCCGGATGGGCAGCAGGGTGTCGCCGTCAGCGGTGGTCTTGGCCTTCTGAGTCGTGGACTGGCCGTTGACGGACACGACGCCGTCCTCCGCCACGCTGATATAGCCCCGATAGCCGTAGGCGAACACCAGCACCTTCTCCGGCGTGCCCTTGGAATCGGACCACACCAGGATGCGGGCGCCGGGACGCAGATCGGCCAGGGTGACAATGTTCTTCGTCAGGTAGGGCGTCAGCTTTGCGGAGGCGGGCACGGTGATCGTGTCATTGCTGCCCGCCACATGCAGCACCGCGGACTCCTCCGTAACGGTGGAGCTGGTGATCTCATAGTACTGGGGCACGGCGTAGTCGGCGGGGATGTTGCCCACGATCAGGCTGGCCGTGGACTGGGGCGGCAGGCTCAGCGCCATGGCGGGGCCAACCCAGGCATAGACGGCGTCCCCGTCCTCCAGCGTCTCCAGGTTCAGGGTGTTGCCGGTGACGGCGTCCAGATAGGGGGCATCCCCCACGTGGACCACCACCGCGTCGCCCAGGCCGTCCTCCTTCCCGCTGTCCAGCAGGAAGGTGTCCTCATCCATCCAGGTGACAGTGCCCCAATAGGCCGCGGGGCCCAGGCGGGCGGGCGCTTCTTCGTCAGCGGTCTCCGCGGCCGCGGCGGGGATCGCCAGCATGGCGGCGCAGAGGATCAGGGACAGGCATTGCAGAATCCGTTTTTTCATTCTCGTTCATCCTTTCCAATGCTTTCGGGGGAGCATCTGCTCCGTTTGCCTGTACTGACGCAGGGCAGCGGGGAAAAGTTCCCGTCCAAGGCAGAATTTTTAACAAATATTTTTGAGGCGCCGCGGAGGGCACTGTACCCGAGCCTGCGGGCCCCGGCATCCCGGAGCGGCTGGTTTCCCCCGCGGGGCAGTCCACCTCCTGCCTGCGCTGGTCCGGCAGGAAATCGCTGGGGCGGGGACTCCACGGAAACCGGTTGGGCCGCCGAACG
>NZ_KI271744.1:0-514 GCF_000469445.2 Oscillibacter sp. KLE 1745
GGACGTACTGATAGAAGAAAGTGTCGTGCGCTTTGCCGTACAGATTCTTGGTGGCCATGAAACTCTGGTAGGCGAGATCCGCCATACAGTTAACGCCTGTGAGGTAGCGGGTTCCATCCTCATCCAAGGTCTTTTGTTCCTGTGCCACATACCGCATGACGCCATGCATCGCGCCCGCCGTCTGTTTGGATTCCTTGATGAAGCTACACGTTGCCATAGGAGATCACCTGACCCTTCTCCGTGAGCAGGGCGTTTACCGCATCGTAGGTCCTGCCCAGTGCCTCCACCGTTTCCCGCAGATGCACCGTCTGGATATGCCCCTCATGGGCCAGCACGGTCAGTTGGTTCAGATTTCTGCCGCAGGCCCGCAGCTCCGACAGGACGGGCTTCAGTTCCTCTACCACATGGATGGTCTGCCCCAGGGCGGCGCGGAGCAGGTACTCCTGCTGGGACTGGCCGGACTGTCTGATCTTGGCGTTGATCTGCCGCCTCTCCGCCTCCGTTACCCGAAAGG